>NZ_BBOC01000118.1:0-12559 GCF_001485335.1 Type-D symbiont of Plautia stali
CTGATGCCCTCACCCCGGCCCTCTCCCACAGGGAGAGGGAGAAAACCGCACAGGAATCAGAGATAACTGCGGACAGTCCCCCTCTCCCACTTGTGGGAGAGGGTTAGGGTGAGGGCAACCCAGTTTTATTTACCGGTCGGACGCAACGCTGGGAACAGGATCACATCACGGATGGTGTGGCTGTTGGTGAACAGCATCACCATACGGTCGATACCGATACCCAAACCTGCGGTTGGCGGCAGGCCGTGCTCCAGTGCGGTGACGTAATCTTCGTCGTAGAACATCGCTTCGTCATCGCCAGCATCTTTGGCATTTACCTGCTGCAGGAAACGCTCAGCCTGATCTTCTGCATCGTTCAGCTCGGAGAAGCCGTTACCAATTTCACGGCCGCCAATGAAGAACTCAAAGCGGTCAGTGATTTCTGGGTTCTCGTCGTTACGACGTGCCAGCGGTGACACTTCAGCCGGATATTCAGTGATGAAGGTCGGCTGAATCAGACTTGCTTCTGCGGTCTCTTCGAAGATCTCAGTGACTACGCGGCCCAGACCCCAGCTCTTTTCCACTTTGATGTGCAGCGACTTCGCAATCGCGACCGCTTTATCAAAGTCTTCCAGATCGTTCAGGTCAGTCTCTGGACGGTACTTTTTGATCGCTTCACGCATGGTGAGCTTCTCAAACGGCTTACCGAAATCGAAGGTGTGGTCACCGTAAGGCACTTCGGTGGTGCCCAGTACGTCTTGCGCCAGGGTACGGAACAGGCTTTCTGTCAGTTCGATCAGATCTTTGTAATCCGCATACGCCATGTAGAGTTCCATCATGGTGAACTCTGGGTTATGACGTGGCGAAATACCTTCGTTACGGAAGTTACGGTTGATCTCGAATACGCGATCAAAGCCACCGACCACCAGACGTTTCAGGTACAGCTCTGGCGCAATACGCAGGTACATATCGATGTCGAGCGCATTGTGATGGGTGATAAACGGACGGGCAGACGCCCCGCCAGGGATCACCTGCATCATTGGAGTTTCCACTTCCATAAAGTCACGGTTAACCATGAACTGGCGAATGCCGGCCATGATTTTAGAACGCACTTTGAAGGTGTTACGTGAAGCGTCGTTCGAGATCAGGTCCAGATAACGCTGGCGATAGCGGGTTTCCTGATCGGCCAGACCGTGGAATTTATCCGGCAGCGGACGCAATGCTTTAGTCAGCAGACGCAGCTCAGTGATGTGAATCGACAACTCACCGGTTTTGGTCTTGAACAACTTACCGCGCGCGCCGAGGATATCGCCGAGGTCCCACTTCTTGAACTGCTCGTTGTAAACGCCTTCTGGCAGATCGTCACGTGAAACGTAGATCTGAATCTGGCCACCGACATCCTGCAGCGTGGCGAAGGAGGCTTTACCCATGATGCGACGCGTCATCATACGACCCGCCACGCTCACTTCGACGCCGAGTGCTTCCAGCTCTTCGTTTTCTTTGGCGTCATAGCTGGCGTGCAGCACATCGGAGGTGGTATCGCGACGGAAATCATTGGGAAACGCGATGCCCTTTTCACGCAGCGCGCTGAGTTTTTCGCGACGCGCTTTCAGTTCGTTGTTTAACTCAAGGGCGGCATCAGCGCTCTGCGGTTGTTGTTCAGACATGTCGGTTCCTTATAACCCTGCTTTTAAACTTGCTTCAATAAAACGGTCGATGTCGCCATCCAGCACCGCTTGAGTATTGCGCGTCTCTACGCTGGTGCGCAGATCCTTGATACGTGAATCATCGAGCACGTAAGAGCGAATCTGGCTGCCCCAGCCGATATCGGATTTATTATCTTCCGCAGCCTGCTTGTCAGCGTTTTTCTTCTGCATCTCATATTCGTACAGTTTTGCACGCAGCTGCTTGAAAGCCTGATCTTTGTTTTTATGCTGTGAACGGTCGTTCTGGCACTGCACTACAATGTTGGTCGGCAAGTGGGTAATACGCACCGCAGACTCGGTTTTGTTAACGTGCTGACCACCCGCGCCCGAGGCACGGTAGACGTCGATACGCAGATCGGCTGGATTGATATCGATATCGATGTTGTCATCCACTTCCGGGTAAATAAACACCGAACTGAATGAGGTGTGGCGACGGCCGCCGGAGTCAAACGGACTCTTACGCACCAGGCGATGGACACCGGTTTCCGTGCGCAGCCAGCCAAACGCGTAGTCACCGATGATTTTAATGGTGGCAGATTTGGTCCCAGCCACTTCACCATCTGACTCTTCAATGATTTCGGTTTTGTAGCCTTTGGCTTCCGCCCAGCGCAGGTACATGCGCAGCAGCATGCTGGCCCAGTCTTGCGCTTCGGTGCCGCCAGAACCGGCCTGGATATCCATGTAGCAGTCAGCGCTGTCATATTCGCCGGAGAACATGCGACGGAATTCGAGTTCGCCCAGCTTCACTTCAAGTGCATCGAGTTCAGCAACGGCTTCGTTGAAGGTCTCTTCGTCGTCGGCTTCAACGGCCAGATCGAGCAAGCCCTGCACATCTTCCAGGCCTTGACGCATGTGGTCTAAGGTTTCCACCACGGCTTCCAGTGAAGCACGTTCTTTGCCCAGCGCCTGAGCACGCTCTGGTTCGTTCCAGACGTCAGGTTGTTCCAGCTCGGCGTTTACTTCTTCGAGGCGTTCTTTCTTGGCATCATAGTCAAAGATACCCCCTAAGAACGTCGCTGCGCTCGCTGAGGTCCTGAATACGATTTTTGACCGGATTAATTTCAAACATGGCTTTTCAGTCTTTTTTGACGAATCGGTGATAGGAGATAAAACGTAACGCGGTAGTTTACCCGAAAGCACGCTCAGTTTGTAGCATTGCTCCCCGGTTGTTTTCGGTCGCCATAAATGGCGCCCCTACAGAGATCGGAGCATGTTGTTGGATGCGCATCTTGGGCTTTTGGTCGCCATAAATGGCGCCCCACAACATGCCCCGGAATAGGTTAGGCCATATTGTAGGGTGCGCATTTATGCGCACCTGGATGTGTTGTGACGTTACTGAGGCCAGATATGGTCAATAATCAGCTGCACCGATCGGTTGCCGCGATATTCATTGATATCCAGTTTATAAGCGAGTTTCACCTGGCGCACGCTGGTGTCTGGCCACAGGGTGGTATCAACGTTGAAGGCGATGCCATCCAGCAGCGGACCGCCGCCCAGCGGTTCAATCATCACTTTCAGGTGACGTTCACCCACCAGCTTCTGCTGCAGCAGTTTGAACTGCCCATCGAATACCGGTTCCGGGAACGCCTGGCCCCAGGGACCGGCTTCACGTAGCATTTCGGCGGTGCGCAGGCTGAACTCCTGCGCATGCAGTTCACCATCAGACCAAATCACGCCCTGCAACGCTTCACCATCCAGCCACTCGTCAATCAGCGCGGCAAAGCGTTCACGGAACAGATCGTACTTCTCGGTTTCCAGTGACAGACCGGCGGCCATGGCGTGACCACCAAATTTGATCATCATGCCCGGATAGAGCGTATCGAGTCGTTCCAGCGCATCACGCAAATGCAAGCCAGCGATCGAACGGCCAGAGCCTTTCAGGGTGCCATCTCCAGCGGGCGCGAAGGCGATCACCGGGCGATGGAAACGCTCTTTTAAGCGTGATGCCAGAATCCCCACTACGCCCTGATGCCACTCGGGATGGTAAAACGCAAGGCCAAGCGGCAAATCCGTGTGCTGGCGCTCCAGCTCATCGCACAGCGCCAGCGCCTCACTTTTCATGCCCTGTTCAATCTCTTTACGCGTTTGGTTTAACGCATCAAGTTCGTTGGCGAGCATGCGCGCCTGGGCAATATCTTCCGTGAGCAGCAGCGCCACGCCAACCGACATATCATCCAGGCGACCTGCCGCATTCAGGCGAGGCCCCACGGCAAAACCGAGATCGCTGGCGGCCAGCTGGCGCGCATCACGGTTAGCAATTTCCAGCAGCGCACGGATGCCGGCACGGCATTTCCCGGCACGGATGCGGCTTAAGCCCTGCCACACCAAAATGCGGTTGTTGGCATCCAGCGGGACCACGTCAGCCACGGTGCCCAACGCAACTAAGTCGAGCAACTCCGCCAGATTGGGTTCGGCACGGCCATCGCTGAACCAGTTCTTTTTCCGTAAATGGGCCCGCAGCGCCAGCATCAGATAAAACGCCACGCCCACGCCCGCCAGCGAGCGCGAAGGAAATTCACTGTCGTTGAGATTGGGGTTAACGATCGCCTCAGCCTGTGGCAGCGTGTCGCCGGGCAAGTGGTGATCGGTGACCAACACCGGAATACCGTGCTGATGCGCGGTGTCGACGCCAGCATGGGAAGAGATGCCGTTATCCACGGTGAGAATCATCTCCGCACCACGTGCACGCGCCTGCTCCACCACCTCCGGACTCAGGCCATAACCATCTTCAAAGCGGTTGGGCACCAGATAATCGACGTTGCCGCCCAGACTGCGCAGCGCCAGCACGGTGAGTGCCGTACTGGTGGCACCATCTGCATCGAAATCACCCACCACCACAATGCGGCGGCCCGATTCCAGCATCTGATGCAGCAACGTCACGGCTTGTTCAATGCCACCCAATGTTTGCCATGGCAGCAGATGTTTGGCACCGCGCTCAAGTTCGGCGGCATCCTGCACACCACGTTGCAGATAAAGACGACGCAGCAGCGGCGGTAAATGATCGGGTAAGCTGGCGTCGGCCTGGGCTTCACGCCGACGCAGTTCGACAGAATGAATCACTGTGAATTAACCGCCCCGCTTCTGACCATCAAGTACCTGTTTCAGCTCTTGCGGGCCTTGATAACCGGGGATCATCGCGCCGGTATCCGTCAGGATCGCAGGTGTGCCCTGAATCCCGTAGAGAATGCCGAGCTGATAGTGTTTATCGAGATTGATTTTGCAGGTCTCTGGCGCTTCCATTTGTGGCGCATCGCCTTTCATTGCCGCATCAAATGCTTTGTTGCGATCGGCACTGCACCAAACAGCGCGCATCGCTTTTTCCACCTGACCATGCAGCCCTTCACGCGGGAAAGCCAGGTAGCGCACGGTGATGCCCAGCGCATTGTAGTCCGCCATTTGCTCATGCAGCTTACGGCAGTAGCCACAGGTGATATCGGTGAACACGGTAATCACATGCTGCTCTTTTGGCGCTTTGTAGACGATCATTTCTGGAGCCAGCGCACTGATTTTTTTATCCAGCAGCTGATTGGTGACGTTCACCGGTTGTGCACCGCTGACATCGTACAGTGGCCCCTGGATCATGTGTTTACCGTCTTCGCTGACGTAGAGTACGCCACTTTCGGTTAATACGGTTTTCATCCCCGGCAACGGTGATGGCTGGATTTCAACCTGTTGCAGCCCGAGTTTTTTCAAAGCTTGTTGAATGGCGCTGTCATCGGCATGAGCCAGACCGGTAAAGGCGCTGACCAACAATGCCAGCATCGTTAACTGTTTTTTCATCTCTAATCCTTGTTGCCGCTGCTCAGGCGCGCGGATGATGCTGTTGATGTAACTGACGCAGGCGCTCGGTAGCAACGTGCGTATAAATTTGGGTTGTCGAGAGGTCACTGTGGCCCAGCAACATCTGTACGACGCGCAAATCCGCGCCGTGGTTCAGTAAATGTGTGGCAAATGCGTGACGCAGCACGTGCGGCGACAGTTTTTCGCTGTCGATCTCTGCCAGAGTGGCATAGTGCTTGATGCGATGCCAGAAGGTCTGTCGGGTCATTTGTTGCGCGCGGTTACTGGGGAACATCACATCCAGCGTTTGGCCGTTCAACAGCCAGGGACGCCCGTGCTCCATATAATGCTCCAGCCAGTAAATGGCTTCTTCACCTAACGGCACAAGGCGCTCTTTGTTGCCTTTACCAATCACGCGCACTACACCCTGACGCAAACTGATGTCGCTGATGGTGAGCCCCACCAGCTCCGACACGCGCAAGCCGGTGGCATACAGCAATTCCAGCATCGCTTTGTCACGCAGCTCAAGCGGAACGTCGATGCTCGGTGCCTGCAATAACCTTTCGACCTGTTTTTCACTGAGATCTTTTGGCAAGCGCTGTGGCAGCTTCGGTGCAGAAAGCAGCGCGCTGGGGTCATCACTGCGCAGCTTTTCACGATAAAGATATTGGAACAGGCGGCGTATAGCGCTGAGCGTGCGTGCTGAGCTGGTGGCTTTGTAGCCTCCCTCGACGCGTTCGGCGAGAAACTGCTGTAAATCGGGCGCTTCCAGCGTCACCAGGGTTCGTTCGTGATGATGTAACCAGCCGGTGAGCGTTTGCAGATCCTGGCGATACGACGCAAGGGTGTTTTGCGCCAGATTTCGCTCAATCCAGAGCGCATCCAGAAACTGTTCTATCAGATCGCTGTCCTGCACGGTTCCCCTCCAGCGCGTGTGAAATCGTGCTCATTATGCCTGAAAGTCACCTGCTTCTGGTACAATTGCGCCAAAGTGAGTATCAGTCAGAGCATTAATTGCATGAATATCGGTCTATTTTGAACAATGATTATTTAAACAATAAAATTCAATAGCTTAACAAATGCTAAATTAGTCATTGGCGACAAATTGGCGGCAAATTTATTACTACTCCTACAAAAAAACCCGCAATGCGGGTTTATTTTTTTAAAGTTTTTTTCAAAGCCATAGAACGTGCTGAACATTCCTACTTGGATGAGGCGGTACGGGGGTCACTTCTGCAGGTTTCATGATGATTGCGGATACCGTCTCAAGTGACTTAAAGGTGCAGCCGCAATTTATATTCTGGCATTGGTTATACCGCTCTTTTGTATCCTTGGATATCTGACTACTGCTGCGAGTGTGAGCTGCATTCCCGCATAATGGACAATTCATCATTTATACACCCTCGCCACTGATTTCATTTACGAACTTTCTGATGGATTGTATACATTTTCGCACTTTCATAGAAGGTCTAATCCATCTCAAGGGAATCTATTTTCACCTCTAAATCCACGCTCGTCGTAAACCCACTGTCTGCGCTCAGGCTGTGAGTCAGCGTGGTGACGATCCATTCCCCTGCATCAATTGCCTGCTTAAACCCGCTCACTTTCACTGGCATTTCGGTGTAGAGGTCCGCACGACCTCGCGCCAGCTGAATGGAGAAAGATGCAACACCGCGCTGCAGACGCTCCCACTGCATCTTTGCGGCACGCTCGGCGTTGGCACGGTTTGCATAGGTGCGGCTCAGTACCAGCACGTTTTCATCGGTGCCGATCAGATAGTCGCCCTGCTTTGCCTCCGGCTCTGTCTTCTTTGCCGTGGTTTTACGCCTGCGCTTAACTTTTGCCTGAGGCTTTTTGGCCGGTTCACGGGTATGCAGCCAGCTCGCAATGACGCCGGTGTAAGCGTCACGGTCTGCCAGCGTGAACCGGTGGCCGTCTCCATCTTTGCGCTGAAGCGTAATGACCGGCAGCGCTTTTCCGCTGGCGGTCTTACCCTGCCCCTGCCGGATAAACAGCAGGCTGCCGTTCTTCACGCATGCGATCGCACCGCACTGCTTTGCCAGCCGCATCAGAAAACTGGCGTCTGACTCGTTGGTCTGGTCGAGGTGGTCAATGTCCATTTTTGCCATATCCTCACCCAGCGCCACCGTCAGCTTGTGCCTCCCGGCGATATCTTTCACCATCTCCCCGACGGTGGTTTTATGCCAGGACTTCTCCCGCTTCGTGTTCAGCGTCTGCCGGAAATCCGCGCTGCGTGCCCGCAGCACCAGACGGTCTGGCGTACCGGTGTGCTCAATTTCATCCACCGTATAGGTGCCCTTCGGAAACAACGCTTCCCCCTGCCAGCCCAGCGCCAGCGAAAGCGATACGCCCCGGCGCGGTAAACTCAACTGGCCGTCGGCGTCGTCAAGCTCAATGTCCAGTTGGTCCGCCTCAAATCCCCGGTTATCCGTAAGGGTCAGGCTCAGCAGCCGCTTTTCAAGCTTCTGCGTGATATCAGCACCTTCCAGCGTAAGCCTGAAGGCGGGTGAACTGGACTGCCCGTTTATCCACTGGTTTACCATCATGATAAAAGCCCTCCCGCTGCAGCGGTGAGCTTACCGGCGGCGGTGGTCGCGGCGCTCTGCATCGCGGAAAGCTGATCGCTGAGGCTGCCGAACATTTCACCCAGCGATTCATCGGTGCGCTTCAGCGTGAGCGTGAACTCGATACGACGACACACGCCGCTGCTGAAGAACTCCGCTTTGGTCTGGTTCAGGCTCTCGATCACGTACATGCCATAAATGGTGCCGCTGCCCTCAATCAGCGGCCAGGCGCGGCCCAGCTCCGCAATCTGCTCCAGTGCAAACAGCGACAGCCTGCCGCCGGTAATCTCCGGCAGCAGCACGCCGGAGAGCGTCAGCGTGTCATTGTCCGGGCCGAGAAACTGCAGCGACGGGCGCACGCCCACGCGATTATTCGCGGGAAAGCGCCAGCTGCGCTGCAGCAGCAGCTCCTGATACGGGACCGTTTTCAGCATGAAAACGAACATGCCCAGCGTCATCATCATTCGTCAAATCCTCCCCTGTCGCGGTAGCTGCTGCGGGCGCGGGCCTGCGCCTGACGCTCTCTGGCCTCCAGCCTGCGCATCAGCTCGTCCAGTAAATCGTTCGCGCTCTGGCCTGGCTGCTGCATGATGTGAATATCGTATTTCCCGTGCATCACGATGGCCGGTTGCCCTGCCGCGTTGCCGCCGCTGCCCGCGCTGGCTGCCAGAGACGGTGCAGGCAGGCTCATGGGGTGCAGCGGTGCAGCGGTGGCGGGTGCGGCTGCCCCTCCCAGCGCCAGCGCAGCCATGGCGGCAAGCTGCGCGGTGCGCCTGCGGCTGGTCACGTTCACCGGACCGTTAATCAGCTCCGGGCCGTTTTCCCCCACAATCCCTGCCTGCCCGGACGGGATATTGCCGCCGGTGTCATACATGCGGGGAAATCCGCCCGGCGGCAACACCACTTTGCCGTCCATATTCACCGCCGCAGGACGGGGTGGTATAAGTGGCGCGCCTGTCTTGTCACCACCGGGCTTCAGGAAGTCCGGCAGATAGTCGGTGAGTGAGGAAAACTTACTTTTCAGTGCATCCCACTTCTGGCTGACGCCTGCCAGCAGGCCGTCAATCATCTGCGACCCCGCCTCCTGAAAACGCGCGGGCAGCGCCTGCACGTCGGACACAATCTCATCCCACTTGGTGCTGATGTAGGTGCGGATGGTCGTCCAGATGCTGCTGACTTTGGTACTGATAGCGTCCCACAGCGCGGCAAACTTCGGCCCAAGCGTGTCCCAGTGCTGCCAGATGTAAAACGCGCCGGCAGCAATCAGGCCAATCACAGCCAGAATGGGGTTCGCCATCATCAATCGACCCAGCCAAAGCACGCCATTGCCGACGATGCCAATAGCGCTCTTAATCAGCCCGAACGCGCTGAACGCTTTAATACCCAGCACGCTGCAGCTCATGCGAATGAGCGCCAGCGGCCCGAGAATGGCAGCGGCTGCCAGCGACAGTGCGCCAATGGCCGTCACAGCGATAGCAAATCCGGCGGCCATTCTGAACAGCGCCGCCGTCAGTTGCGGATGCTGCTGTACAAAATTACCTAAGGCGCTGGCAAGGTTTCCCAGCCAGTCAACCAGCCGCTTGAGGTCAGGCGCAACGGTGGCACCAATCGCCGACAGGGCATTGGTGAACGAACCGCCAGCCGCGTCCCAGCGGTTTGCCAGCGTCTTCAGTGAGGCATCCACGCGCTCGCGTAATGAGGCCTGATTGTCGAGCTTGGCGGCAGTTTCACGGTACCCAACGAGGCCTTTGGAAATCATGTTGCTCAGTACCTGGAGCGTTTCGGAATCATCTCCAAACATATCTTTTAGCGTGCGAAGGCGCTTTTCTGTGCTGAGCTTATTTAACTGATCCAGTTGGGCATACATTTTTTCAATCCCGGCAAACTCTCCATTGCCGTTTGTGAAATCGAATTTAATGCCCGTACCTTTAAGGTCCTTGTTTACTCCTTTGATTTTTTTGAATCCATCATGGATTGCAGCACTTTTCGATATGCGTTCCCTGCCGAACCACCATCCATACCCTGCTGGTCTGCCATTACCAGAAGTGGCGCAAATGCCTTGGCAGCATCAATGCCTTTCATCTTGATGATGTCCATCGCGCTGCCTATTTTGGCAAAGCCCTGCAGCATGTTGTCCGAATCGACGCCCGCATAAAAACCCTTCTGGATGATGTCGGTGAGCGCCATCATGTCCTTTTCGCTGGTCTGCGTGGCGTCCTGCAGCTTCGCCGCAAACTCAGCGGCATCCGTTGGCGCCATCTTCAGCTGGACGCCGAGATAGGCCGTGGCCTCACCCAGCCCGCCGAGTATCGCCTGCGCAGACATCCCCTGACGGCGCAGCATGGTCATCATGTTCTGAAAGTCTGCCGTGGTGCCGGGCAGCTTGTCGCCCAGGCTCACCGCCAGACGGTTAATCTGCAGATACTCAGGCAGTACTTTCGCCCCCGGCCCCATCATGGAGGCGGCAAGCTGCGTGGCGGCATTTTCGGAGTCCGCATAGGCCCGCACCGGGGCCATCAGAGTGACACCCGTTGTCGCGCCCGTGGCAACCATCCCCGCGCCGTTTCCGGCAAGCTTGTTGCGCGTCTCGGTCAGCTTTTCATGGCGCGCACGAATGGCCGCCAGCTTCTGCTGCCGCTCACCCAGCCTGCGCAGCTCCGCCTGCTGGCGCTCAATGGCTCCGGTTGCCGCCTGCGCGTCTGTCTTCAGCTGACGCTGTGCGGCGCTCAGCTGTTTGGTGTCAATGCCCGCGGCACTCAGCGCCTCGCGCTGGCGCTGGACCGACAGGCGCAGTCCGTTGTAGGTCTGCTGCAGCTGGCTGGCGCGGTTCTTCGCCTGCTCCAGCACGCGGGCCTGTGCGGCGGTGGGGCGGTTGGTCTCGCTGAACTGCACGGCAAGGCGCGCCGCTTCCTCGCGGGCGGCCTTGAGATTGTTGGCCGTGATGGCAAGCTGCGTGCGCGATTTGCGGAATCCGTCAATGCGCCCCGCCTGCTCGTTCAGGGTTTTCAGGCCGTCTTTGCTGGCCTTAAGCGCGGCGGCCAGCTCTTTTGAGCCGTCGCGCGCGTTGCGAAAGGGGCGCGTGATTTTATCCACCGCGCTCAGTACCACCTGCAGCCGCAGGTTTGTGTCACTCATCGTCACCGGCTCCGCTTCGCTGAATCGCTTTATGCCGCCATGCCAGCACGTCCGTCAGGGATTCCGCGTACATAACCGGCGGCGGCCAGTGAAAAACGGTAGCAATATCGGCTACCAGATCTTCGACCGTCAGGCCATCAGGGAAGCTGACAGCGCCGACTTCGGCAACAAAAAAGTCACCACCTCAACGGAGAGCGACAGCAGGTCCGCCGGGTCCATTTCAGTGATTTCCTGCGTGGTCAGCACCGGGCTGGTAACGCGGGGCAGCACCACCATCATGGCGTTCACGTCCATGTCCATCAGCGCCTGCAGACGGGTGCCGCGCAGTGCGCCGGACTGCGGCTTGCGAACAACGACGCTTTTAATCTCGGTTTTGCCGCGCAGGATCGGGGTGTCCAGCACAACGGTTTTTTCAGATGGTGCAGTTTTGTCTGTCATGATGCGTTTCCATGAAAATAAAAGGATGAAAAGCGGCAGGCGCGAGGCCCGCCGGATTAACTACAGGCCGAGCGCGTTGCGGTGCGCCTCCATCAGGTCTTTGCCGTCCACGATGTGGATCATGTTCACGATATCAATCTCGTAAACCACCTCACCGTTAATGGTCAGCTTGGCGTAGCTGTTGGTCGCGGACACCTTGGTGGTGCTGGATTCGCCGGTCTTCCATTCGCCGGAGTCCAGCTCCTTGTAGCGGCCACGCGTCACCAGCTCGACCGCCTGCACCTCGCCGGTGTCATCGCGCTGGATAGAGCCGGTAAAGCGCAGCTGGATACCGTCCACCGTTTCGGTGCCGAGCTGTTTGAACAGCAGCGACTCGGTGCCGCCCACGGTGAACTCCGTATCCAGCGCGCCGTCGTCCAGCCCCATGTCGATGTCCACCGCACCGGCCATACCGCCGCCGCGATATTTTTCGAACTTGCGCGTGACCTTGGGCAGGGTCAGGGACTCAACCAGCCCCTGCCAGTTGTTACCTGCGTTGAACAGGTTCAGGTGCTTGAGTTTGCGGGGTAATGCCATGTTTCCGTCTCCTTATGCGCTGACGCGGCTGGCAAAGTTGACCAGATACTGGTCGGTGATGCGCTGACGCAGCAGCAGGTTTTCCAGCGGTGGCACCGGCGTGTAGTCGTAATCGATCAGCAGCTTGCCCGCCTTGAGCGTGTCCTTATCGTTCACGCTCTCATCCAGCCAGCAGTCCGCACCGATGAGATAGCCCTGATTGACCAGGCTGCGCAGCTTCGCGCGGATGCTCTCGATAATGTCGCGGGCCAGCGACGGGTTAAGCGCGCCGTCAACGGACCACATCTGCGCTTCGGCCATGGTGTCCATCAGCACCTGCGCGGTGCGGGTGTAACACTCGAAGGCAAACAGCGCGTCGTC
>NZ_BBOC01000119.1:0-12195 GCF_001485335.1 Type-D symbiont of Plautia stali
GCTTGCACTGAGCNCGGAGAAAAACAGCGTCTGTCGGATCTCTACGGCACCGTGCTGCAATGGGAAATTGACTTCCACACCGCTGCCTACCTGGAGAGTGGGGATGACTAGCTGTTTCATTGAAGCGCGCAATATCTGCAAACGCTTTGGCGCCTTAACCGCGCTGAGCCAGGTCAATTTGTCCATTCATCGTGGAGAAGTGCTGGCTCTGTTGGGGGATAACGGCGCGGGGAAATCCACCTTCACCAAAGTGTTGTCTGGCGCGTATAGCGCGAGTGATGGGGAACTGTGGATCGATGGCAAAGCAGTGAAGTTCACTTCCCCCCGCCAGGCGGCTGAACACGGGATTGCCACCATCTATCAGGAACTCGCGCTGGCGGAGAACCTGAGTATTGCTGAAAACGTGTTTCTGGGTCGCGAACTGAAACACCGCGTGCTGGGCATTCCTTTCCTAAAACGCCGTGCGATGCGTGACCGGGTCGATCAGTTATTGAAAGAGCTGGACGCGCATATTTCGGATGCGGAAGCCGCCGTCGGCAGCCTCTCTGGCGGCCAGCGTCAGGCGGTGGCGATCTGTCGGGCTCTCAATCTCAATGCGCAGTTGGTGATCATGGATGAACCCACCGCGGCGCTGGCGGTGGCGGAAACCCAGAAAGTCTTACAGCTCACACGCCGCCTTGCCGAACGCGGCTGCGCGGTGGTGCTGATCAGCCACAACATCAGTGATGTGTTTGCCGTGGCCGATCGCATGGTGGTGTTCCGCCGGGGGCGAAAAATTGCTGAACGCCGCCATGCCGACACCACGCCAGACGAAATCGTCTCTTTAATTACCGGTGCGCATCCCGATGCGCGCGTCTTCGAAAACACCTAACTACCAGGGAAAATCATCATGCGTCGAATTGCCTTTGCTGTTTGTTCTCTGTCACTGCTGGTCTCCGGTTTTGCCCATGCCGTGGAAAAGGTGGCCTTTGTGCCGCAAATCATCGGTATCCCATACTTCCAGGCGATGGAAGCAGGTGGGAAACGCGCCGCAAAGGATTTAGGCGTGGAGTTTGTCTACAGTGGGCCGGTAGATACTAATCCCATGGATCAACTGCAAATTGTGCAGAATTTAATTGCGCAAAAGGTCAATGCCATTGGTATTAGCGTGCTGGATGCATCGAGCATCGCGCCGGTGATGGCACAAGCCAAATCCAGCCACGTTCATCTGTTCACCAGCGACAGTGATGCGCCAGACAGTGGCCGCCCGGTTTATGTTGCGCAAGCCACCGATGAAGGCCTCGGTGACACCATCATCGATGAAATGGTCAAACGCGTCGGTGAAAAGGGGAAGATTGGCATCGTTTCCGGTGAAGCCACCGCGTCCAATCTGAATAGCTGGATAGGATTTATGCAGCAGCGGGTGAAGAGCAAGTATCCCGGAATCACCCTGCTCAAGCCGCAATATGCGGGCGGATCGGCCAGTCGCGCTGCGCAGATCACCACCGATCTGATGTCGGCCAATCCTGACCTGAAAGGTGTGATCGCCATGGCCTCGACAACCTGCCCAGGTGTCGCTCAGGCAATTGAAACAGCAGGAAAAAATAACAAAGTGATCGGCAGCGGTTTTTGTAGTCCGAACACCGCACGTGCTTACCTCAAGAGCGGGGCATTTGGTTACACGGTGCTGTGGGATCCGGAAAAACTGGGATATTTGACGGTGTGGGCGGGCAAGCAGTTGATTGATGGCAAAGCCTTTGCGGCTGAGAACAAGGTGCCGGGTTTCGCTGAAGCGGTGAAGTTCGACAGCAAAACCGGTGTGCTGCTGTTGGGTAGCCCGGCGGTGTTCACCAAAGAGAACGTCGATCAGTTCAATTTCTGATGGGGCTACGCATGCGCATGACTTCACGGGAGATCGCCTTACTGGCGATCGCCCTGGTAGCAATTGGCTGCTTTTCGTGGTTCTCACCGTGGTTCGCCACGGCGGATAACCTGCTAACCATTCTGCGTAACAGCAGCGAGCTATTGCTGATCGCGCTGGGCATGACGCTGGTGATTGCCATGGGCGGTGTGGATGTCTCGGTGGGCGTGGTGATGGGGGTGGCAGCATGGGGAGTCGGACAGTTGCTGATGCTGCAATCCCCCTGGCTGGCCGCGCTGGCTGGGCCGCTGATTGGTCTGCTGGCCGGTCTGCTGACCGCCTTAGTGGTGGTCGTGGGACGAATTCCGGCGATTGTCGGCACGCTGGGGCTGTTTGGCGTCTGGCGCACCGGATTGTTTGTCCTGCTGGGAGGCCAATGGCTCTCTGGCCTGCCAGACAATTTGACCCGCGGGATGATGCACACGTTGATCGGGATGCCGGTGATGGCGTGGATCATCGTGCTGGCGTGGGCGCTGGTATGGCTGGCGCTGCGTCACACACCCTATGGTTTATGGCTGCTGGCCGCCGGAAATTCCGAGGAAAAAGCCCGACTTGCCGGTATTCCGGTCACCCAGGTACGCATCGCCACTTTTCTCATCAGTGGCGTGCTGTGCGGCCTGGCAGCGACCTGCTATCTCGCGACTTATCGTAACGTAGAGATGACCGTGGGCGGCACGCTGGCGCTGGAAGCCATTGCGGCAGTGGTGCTGGGCGGCACCAGGATCACCGGCGGATCCTGCAGCCTGCTGGGCACACTGCTGGGTGTGCTGCTGCTGCGTATTTTGCAGAACGGTTTGTTACTGGTTGGCGTGCCATCGCTGTGGCAGACCGTGGTAACCGGTGCCGTGCTGCTGCTGGTGTTAAGCAGTGAAGCCGCCAGCGGACGTGTGCTGACATTCAGGAGGGCAGCATGAACCTGTGGCGCAAAGCTCCTGATCTCACCTTACTCTGCGCGTTGTGGTTACTGCTGCTGCTCGACATTGTTTTTGCGTTACCGCAAATGCTGGCGGCATGGTCACTCACCTCCATTTTGCAGTTTGCGACTTTGCTGGCGCTGGTAGCATTGGGCCAGTCACTGGTGGTAATGACCGGTGGTGGCGGCATTGACCTGTCGGTGGGCGGCAACGTCTCCCTCTCGGCGGTGGTGGGGATGCTGGCGCTGAACCAGGGCGTCACGCCAGCCCTGTTACCGCTGGTTTGTCTGGTGACGGGCACGTTGGCCGGCGCGCTCAACGGCATGCTGGTGGCACGACTGCGGCTTTGGCCGCTGATTGTCACCCTGGGCAGTTTTTACCTGTTTTCCGGGTTGGCATTGGCCCTCACCGGTGGCGCAGCGATTTCCGGTGTCCCACCCGAGCTGACGCAATGGGGCAGAGGCGCAACCTTCTTTATTCCGCTGCCGTTTCTGGTGTGTGTTATCCCTGCTTTTCTCATCGCCTGGCTGCTTTTGAGTCAGAGCGCGTGGGGGAAATGGATCTACGCCAGTGGGTTCAATGAACACGCCACGCGTTTGGTGGGCATCCCCGTCGATCGCTTGCGATTGCTGGTCTACTGCCTCAGCGGCCTGCTGGCGGGTTGTGCCGGATTTATTTCTCTGACCTGGCTGGGCAGCGCAAGGCCTGAAATTGGCGTCAACCTCAAACTGGAATCGTTAACAGCAGCGCTGCTCGGTGGCGTCGCCATATTCGGTGGTCGCGGCAGTGTGATCGGTGTGCTGGCCGCCGCGCTGATGCTGGTCACCATCAAAACCTGCATGTTGCAACTGGGGCTAAACAGCGTGTGGCAATTGGGCGCGGTAGGCCTGTTGTTAATCCTCGTCTTAATGGCACAACGACTTTTCATTTACCGGAGATAACTGATGAGCCTGACTGAAAGAATAAGCGCGCACGTTGATGCCAGCGCGGATCGCATTGCACAGACGTTGTGTGACCTTTTGGCGTTTCCCTCCATCGTGAAAGTGGACCCACGAGAAGCAGGGCCGGGTGAACGCGATTGCCAGCTGTATCTGCAACAGCGGCTCATTGCTTTGGGGATGGAAACTGACCTGTGGGATCCCGATGGTCCGGCACTGCTGGAGAAATACGCCGGTCGTCCAGGAGCCCATAAAGGGCGAACGTTTGAGGGCCGACCTAATCTGGGAGGCACGCTGCGGGGGACAGGTGGCGGCAAGTCACTGATGCTGACGGGCCATATAGATGTGGTGCCACCCGGCCCAGCTGAGCACTGGCAAACCGACCCTTTTGCGCCGGTCATTAAAGACAGCAAAGTGTACGGTCGTGGCGCAGTGGATATGAAAGGGGGCGTCGCCTGCATGCTGATGGCGGTAGAGCTATTGCAGGATCTCGATATTCGTCTGGCGGGAGATGTGGTGTTTACCACCGTGGTGGATGAAGAGATTGGCGGCATGGGATCGCTGGCGATGGTGGATCGGGGCTTCAAAGCCGATGCTGGCATCATGACCGAACCGACCGCGAATCGCATTTCACCGATTTGCCACGGTATTCTTTGGGCCCGCATCATTCTCGACGGCATTGGGGGACACGCTGAATTAACGCCGAACAGTTGGGACAGCAGCGGCCCGGTGGATGCGGTGATGCTCTGTCGGCAGATGCTCGATGGCCTTGATGTGCTCAACCGGCGCTGGCAAACCCAGCCCGATAAGAATCATCCACTGATGGACATGCCGAACCAGATTATCGTGACGCAGCTGAAAGTGGGCGAGCATCCGGCCTCCATTGCCGGGCGGGCTGAGATTGTGATTGATGTGCAATATCTTCCGAGCGAAAAGGATGAGATGGGCTTAGGTGGCAAAGTGAAGAAGGAGATTGAAGCGCACATTGCCAAAGTCTGTGCGTTAGACCCTTATCTGGCAAAACATCCGGCCAAGGTGGAGTGGATTCTGGATGCTGACTGCGCAGAAATCAAAGCTGACCATCCATTTGTCACCACCTTCCAGCAGGGCGTGAGTGATGCAGCACTCAATGCGCAACTGGCAGGATTCGGCGCACACAGCGACATTGGTTTGCCAAGCACCTTGGGACAAACCCCGACCGTGAACTTCGGCCCTGGAGACCCGGCGATGTCACATCAGCCCAATGAGCATGTGTCGATTGCGGACCTGGTGGATTGCACCAAGGCGATTGCGCTGACGTTGGTGCGCTGGTGCGGGGTGAAAGAAAATGCATAGTGAGTGTATGGTTTAAACACCGTATTCCAATGCCGCGCCAAATATCGGCGCGGCACTCTCACAATAAACGGATAGTGGTGCTATAGCTCACCGGATTTCCATTATCGTCAAAAACTTCGTAATCCACCTTTTCATCAGTTGATATGGCTTGATTCAACGTCACAGTTTGGGTTGCAAGCGGCGCAACCATCACATCGTTCACCGAAATGCTGTTCGCGATGTTTAGCCGCAAACTCATAAACCAGCGGGTAGGGTTCTCAATGCTTAACTGCTTACCCCGCACTACAAAGCGCAGTTTTTGCACGTCATCAGGCTCGGGGGCACCTAATGTGGCAGGGCGGATGAAGACTTTGAGTCGAATACGCAGTGGCAGCACAATTTTCCGCTCTGAACTCCCGAGGTGTTGAGTCAGGGCGGGAATTTGATAAATATTCAACCAGTACAGACTTTCTCGGTCATCTGCCAGTGATTGCCGCGTCGTCAGCACCAGGCGAATTGCACGCTGCTCATCGGGTGAAAGCCGCATCATCGGGGGCATAGCAAACAACGGGGTTTTGCTGAGATCAGGTGACAGCATCAGATCGCCTTCATCACTCCAAATCTGAACCACCGTGGGATTTTCAGGCCCATTTTTAAGATTCAACGTCTGGCTGGTTTGATTGGCGTTGAAAATGATGCGGGTCCTGTCGATATTCACTACCGCCAGAGTGTGTGCGGAAAAAAGCAGGCTGGCCAGTGCCAGCGACTTACTGAAAACTGACCACAACTTGCAACTGCGCATTCACGGTACCTGCTGTAACGGTTTGTCCACTCAACGCTTCAAGCGAAGCTGTAAAATCACCGCTGTAAATAGCGGGGCTCCCCGAAGAAACCAGCGAAGTTAAATCGCTGTAGGCATACCAGCCGCGGGTATTGCCCGTGCCAGTAGAAGACAGGTTAGGCAACAGATTGATGGCGCTGCCGTTGCTGTCATAGATTTTAATCCCTACGCCAGAGGCCACACCGCTGCTGCCATAGCGCGTATCCAGTAGCCAGGTCAATCCGCCCCCGCTGGTGGTCAGGCCCAATTGGGTTGCCTGTAACACGGCATTGGATTGATTCACCAATAACCCCATCGCCACATTGGCAGAACTGCTGGTTGAGGTGCTGGTACTGGCTTTAGCGCCGGTTTCGCACTGCAGGGAGATTGAAAAGGGCGCCTGGCTGCTGCCCCCGCCGGTGAGCGTACCGACACTGATGGTCGGTAGTAGCACAACGGAGGGATAACTCAGCACTTCACAGAGTGCACCTCGAACATAAGTGACGTTGCGATAGGTGCTCCATGCAGCAGGCCAGTTGCCGTAAAATCCGTACCAATAGCTGGCGCTGTCCTGACCCACCACCAGGCTGTTGGTATCCAGCCCCGGACCTTTGAAGGCGATATAGCCGCGCGGTTGCGTCCAGGTATCGCTGTAGCGGTTGTCACCGTTGGCGTAGTAGCTGGTGGAACTGATCTTAAACATCTCATACAGCACATTACTGAAAGCGCTGGCCGGGATGTAAAGGTAAGTCCCGTCTGAATACCAATTATCCGAGGTGAACTGACGCGCTTTCCAGTAGCGACTGTAATACTCACCGGTTGTGGTGTTGGTCATGCGCACCGCGACGTTTTTCGCCACATCGTAATAGGCACCACTGACTTCGTTGCTGGCATACATTCCGGCATAAGCGCTATCGCCATTGGTGGCGTACATCTCAAACAAGCTGCTGGCATCGGCCACCGCACAGCGGTACAGGATCTGATTAGGGCTGTAGGCCACATTGCTGGCGGAAGTAAGGAATGATCCCACCGAACTGGCAATCAGCGAGCCTGCAGGCTGAAATGAAGTCCCGCTGTTAATGCTGATAACGGAAGGTAACCCCAAATTACCTGAACAGGTATCACACGCCCCTGTCCAGGAAGATGCGGTGTAACCGGCCGCCAGCGCAGCGGCAGAGAGTGAAGACGTGCTGGTGACTTTAATGCAGTTAGCCCAAAGCGTCAGCGGCAGCATCAGTAACGCAAAAAGCGTATATTTTATGTTCACGTATTAAGACTTCCTGCAAATACCATTGAGAAGGATCAGCGCCTGTTGCGTTTTTCCGGTGATTTGATAATTCACTAAGCAGCGCTGTGAATTGCCCTCCCAGCGCACCTCCAGGCTGCCCGAATCATGCGGAACTCGGGCGTACAACTGGCTACCCTGACCGACCACACCAACCACGGTGCCGGCAGCATCGCGCACTTCTGCGCCCATAGGTGGTGCACTGCCTTGTGTTGTGCTTAATGAAATCAGCACCGCATGGCCCTGTAAGGTTGAGAAATTAACTTTGCTCACTGCCCCGGCGTAAGGCACCACGCGCTGGCTCCCTCCGCTCAATTCGGCGTCGGCACGCATGTTGAGTGTGTCCAGGCTCACGGTGTTTTCACGGTAGGGCGTCAATGACGGCAGCAATGCGTAACCGTTACGGTCAATCACCGCGCCTTGCCCGTTTTGCACCACTGCACCCTGAGCGCCTTCGGCATGGATCAGCGCAAAGGTGTCGCTGGTGTAAGGTCCCGCTGTCAGGCCGCCGCTATGCAGCAACAACGTGCCAGAGGTGCCCAGTCCAAGCTGGCGATAGTGGTTCCCCTGACCGTAGTTGGCCCTTATCGCACCGAAGCGGGTGTTTTGCTGCAGGTTGCCGCCAAATGAGCTGGCCGCACCGCTGTCGCCACTGCGGTAATGCTCTGTGCCGGCATACAGTGAATAAGAGAAATCACGCTGGTCGCCAGCGGACCCCGTTAAGGAAACTGTCGATGCACGGCTCTGCTTTGACTGGTTGTAGTTGTAAGCGACCGATGAGAAACCCGAACCCCAGTTCAACGGCACAGAGACGTTGAATGACACCGTATTTTCGGTGTACTTCTGCTGACGGCTACTGTCCTGGTTATTATTGATGCTGATGTCATCCAGACGGGAGTTCCAGTAGGTACGTTGTCGCGCTACGTTGATGCCATAACTGATGGCTCGCCAGCTGTTGGTGTAGCCAAGTTGCAACTGCGTAATGCGTGATTGATTGTTGTAATAATCTGCGGTGCTGGCGCTCAGACTCACCAAACCCAATGCGTCCATTGACTGACTCAAGGTGGCAGAAAGGCGATTGCGTTGATTCAGTGAATCGGAGAAATAATCGATCCCCGCCTGCTGCTGACGACGCACCCCTAACACATCTTCAAGATCGCGAAAGCCGCGCGTGGAGTAGCGATAGGCAGCCAGCACCAGGTTGGTGCCCGTCTCGAAGGTTTTGCTGTAGCTCAGTTCTGCTCGCCAGCCTGAGGTGCGTTGATCGTTCTCTACTTTTGCCTGAGAGAAGGTGGTATTGATCCCCAATGCGCCCACGCCCGTCGCCCAGACACCTCCCAGCAACCAGGCCTGATAATCTTCCGCTAAGCGCGATCCTGCGGTGGCCGTCAGATTATTACTGATGCCGTGCTGCAATACGCCTTCAAAAAATGGGTTGTTGACCGCGTAATACTGGCGCACCCGACCAAGGGCCAAAGAGTAGTGCCAGTTACCTGGACGCACTGAGTCCGGTACTGAAGCGTAAGGCACGGTGAAGGAGGCGATTTTGCCGTTGGCCTCGATCACTTCAACCTCGAAATCACCCTGACTGCGCGTGTTATAGAGGTCATCAATGATAAAAGGCCCCGGCGGAACCAGAGTTTCATACACCACGTGATTAAGTTGTTTGACTACCACACGCGCATTTGATGAGGCAATACCGTGAATCTCAGGGGCGTAGCCACGCCGTCCTTGTGGGCGCATGCGCTCATCGGAGGCAAGTTTAATGCCGTTAAATGCCAGGCTGCCAAAGAGCGATCCTTCGGTATAACTATCGCCAAGGGTGACCTGGCTATTCAGGGCTTCGATCGGTCTTTGTACCCAGGTTCTGACCGTGTTGTAGCGATAGCGGCTCTCTCCCTGGCTGTTGTTGAGATAGCGGAAGTTACCTTGATGGCGCAGTTGCCAGGCCGCCAGGTTCGTGCCTGCGGTAATGCCGCTCCATAAGTACTGATAGCGGTAGCCTGATGTGCTGTTGTCCGTCCAGGTGTAGTTGGTATTGTGGCGCAGGAACAGCGCAGTCATACCCTGGTCCCACTGCTCGGAGGGGATGTACCCCCTCGGTGTGCGATTAAGCGCGGACATGGGCAAGATGATGTTCAGACGTAAAGCCGCGGAATCAAATTCCCAGTTCCCTTGGGGTGTCCATGCCGCCAGAGGCGCGCAACCTGCTACCGCCGTTTGGCTGGTCGCTTGTTTAATTTGCATCATTTTCACCAGCGACAGCGGCAAGCAAGGTTCTACGGCCTGCTTTCCAGCAGCAGGCAGAAATTCCAGCTTTAGGCCAGAGGAGACCAGCTTATTATTGAGATAAACATCCACCAGGTATTGCCCCGCAGGCAAAGTTCCATGATTAAATTGTTCAATGTTTTGACCAAAGGCTGACCCTTTAAACAATGACGGATCAAAATAATATTCATCACTCAGAGCAGGTGTTGAAAAAGAGAATGAAATAGTCAGCAAGAAAAAGGTAATGTTAATTCACGGTAAGTGGATGGGGTAACGTTCACTTATTCTTGCTCCCTGATCGTTAATTGCGTCGATACGCACGGTGCCTACACCCTGTAAGCGCTGTTTGGTATTGGGAAACCAGCAAGTTTGCTGCGAAAAAGGAGCCACCATTTCGGGGTCGCAGAGATGCGTTTGCTGCCCGACCTGTAAGTTGACGGCGACCAGGGAAGCAAACCAAGGCTGCGCGTTATCAATCTTTATTCCGTTGCCTCGTTGCTTATCAAACAGGCTGCGAACGGTGATTCCTTGCAAAATGTTGTCAGGTTTACCCATGCCGGCAGGGCGATAGAAAAGCTTGATGCGATTACGCAGCATCACCGTCATCGCATTCTGTTTGCCAGTGGTCGTTTTTTCTGCAGGCGGAATTTGTAGCATGTTGAACCAATACATTGATTCGCGATCCTGCGGTAACGAGCGAGATTGGCTAAACACCACTCGGGCCACTTGTCCGGCTTTCGGTTGAATGCGAAATACCGGGGGCGTAATAATAAAAGGCACGCTGCTTATTTGCTGTGGTTGGGCATCAACATCTCCATCATCAAACCAGGCCTGAATCAGATAAGGTATGTTGTCGCCATTTTTGAATTGAATATCGACAGAACTGGCCGTTCCCGGATAAATAATACGGCTGCCTACTAATGTCACACTGGCATTGGCTGAATTCAGTGCGGTGCCCAGTAATAAACAAGACAAGATTTTGCGTAAAAACATAGACACGATTCCATGATACACAGTGTGGCCCTGAATAAGATGAGCCACACTGTTGCGTTATTACTGGTAGGTCACAGCATATTGAAGAGAGGCCTCAACCGTACCGGCCGTGGCAACACCGTTGGCATAATATTGCGCGTTGTAAGTCGCTGAGGCTTCGGTTTCGCCTGCGGCCAGCGTCAGGTCACCGCTACCGGTGTAACCGCCCGTTAAATTGATCACGGCATCTTTGCTATCCACCAGTTGCACCTCAACGTTAGTCGCGGTACCGGTATTGGCCAGGTTGCCATTAGCCGTCACGTTATTGCCGACAAAGACCGTTGAGATTTTGGTGGATGCGGATGCATCTCCCGTGCAGCCGGTTAATCCCACCGTGAAGGCTGTTTGCCCCGCCGTGTCACCGCTGGCGGCCAGGTCAGCCTTGCTGACGGTTGGCATCAACACCACCGGTGAGGCCGCATTACCGTTAACTGAGATCGAGCAGGTTTCATCTGCCACTTCGCCCTGGAAATTGATGGTATTGTCCGATGCTGCAAACGCAGAGGCAGAGAACAGTGCACTGGAAACAACCAGTGCGAGTAATGATTTATTTTTTGAGTCATCATCGTGTAATCCTTTTACTTAGTGACCCGAGAGCAGCTGATTAAAGCTGGTGCCGGTTTTCCTACGAATGGAATCTTTAATGTTGTAAATCTTCTTCATGTCATGATTCATGGCGACTGAGATTGAAGAGAGAGAGTTTCCTTTGAGCGCTAAATCAAGAAAATCAACCTCTTCATGGGAGAGTGCGTTGACTCTCCGTGTTGCACCTCCTTTCAAACCATAATAAGTACTGTTGATCGTTTTCTTAATATCGACCAGTTGGTCTTCGCAATAGATAATCGAGTGGATTCCCTCTCTCTTAATCCAGTGTGCCGCTAATGCGGACAATGCCCGATCGGAGACGAGCACGATCGTTAAGCCGGTTGATTTAAGGTACTCAATCCAGTTCTTATTGGTTAAATAACGTATGTTATGAATCGAAAAATCAACGAATATACATCCACGGCAAAATACACTTTCGTAGCGCCCTGCCACTAAAGACAACACACCTTTCATCAGAAAGTGATTACTGTCAGGCCAGACGGCGATTTTTTGTATTGGGCAGCGATGAAGAATATCGTTGTTTCGATCCGTTAGCTGGCAGCGATATTTGCAACTGGCGCAGCGTATGTCCTCTTTGGTTGTGTTTCTCATAACTGACTCATCCGCTCCATGAAGAGCTGCGGATATCCTGGCAGGATAGTTGTTTTCATTCAATGGGTTAAGTAAGTGGTCTGATTTTTGGCATCAGAATAGTCTTAAGTCATACGGTTAAAGTTTCACAGGAATGTCTTTGTCTTTTCTGAAGTTGGGCAATGGCATTCACTTGTATACCTATAAAGAGGTAAGATTTTTCTAATTTCTCCAGGATTAATTTTGAAAGTAACAGAGTAAGATCAAATAAATTATAGCACTTAATGCTAAATGCCTTGGTGATCCAGACGCTGTTAACCACCAAAGTAATGTGGGTAAAACGTTATAGTTCATATTCTTTTTTCCGGTATAAATTTAAATTGGTTGATAGTTTTCGAATGAGATTATTGCTTGCCCAAGGGTTTTTCTGGATTGTCAGAATATTTCCAGCAAGGTTTCATGAGTTATTAACCGGATTAGGATTATTCTTACATTTGATGTGTTATGACTTTGATCCTAAAATGTCCGGATTAAAGGGGGTGTTAATC
>NZ_BBOC01000120.1:0-12120 GCF_001485335.1 Type-D symbiont of Plautia stali
CGCCGCATCACCCAATGCGCTGATGCGGCCAATCACTTCATGACCCGCAATCACCGGAAACGCAGAGATGCCCCACTCGTTATCAATCATCGACAGATCGGAATGGCATACGCCACAGTAATCGACCTCAACCTGTACCTCTTCAGCTGCCAGCGGACCGGCCTCATACTCAAAAGGCACCAGTGCTTCGCCAGCATTCATCGCGGCATAACTTTTGATTTTCATTACTGTCCTCTGTTTCAGCGTTTTCGACCACACAGTCTAGCAGAGCATCATTTAGGATTATGACGATTAATCAGTCGATTAGACTGAAACAGGCGATAACAGAGACGAAAAGCATCCAGGGTTAAAGCGGTCAGTGATTAACAGGCCCGCGATACGCGAGGCGTGCGGCTTCCACCAGTTGGCTGGCCGTAACGGTCGGGGGCAAGCGCATCAAGACCTTACACGCCTGCCAGTAACACAACACCATCTCCTCGTCTGTCTCGTTTTCAGCCATCTCGCGCAGCCGACGATGCAGGGTTAACACATCAAGAGTTTGCTGCTCATCCACCATCTCCGCAATGGTTTGATTGATCACCTGATGGATGATTTTCCAGGAAAGTTCGGCAAACACATTTAACCTCGTTGCTTGACTATTGGCTCCAGGCAAATGAATAAAACGTGCGGCGTACACCGCACAAAAAGGAAATCCAGAATGGCATAACTATAGTCGGTTATTTTCTGCGCAGACGCTGCAGCGGCGGGTTTTCTCGTAGTTAACGGATCTATAAAACGATTTTTCTTTGAGGCGGTTTTCGCCCAACGAATGCACTTGTAACAAAAAAGCCTAAGCCGATGCTGGCTGTCGCTTTCGCATTTTGCCAAATTAGGGCAACGTCTATCCTCGCAACAGGGAATGAAAATGAGTCAAACCACTGCTTTACATGCCGATCCGCTGGTCTGGGGCCATGGCCCTAAAGTCTTCGAGGTGTTTTTGGAACCAACCTGCCCGTTCTCAGTGCGTGCATTCAATAAGTTAGACGCGCTACTGGCATTGGTTGGCGAAGATAAGATGACGCTCAAGATTCGACTGCAATCGCAGCCGTGGCATATGTATTCAGGGCTGATCGTGCGCTATATTCTTGCCGCTTCGACGCTGCCAGAAGGCAAAGCTGCCGCGAAGCGCGTGTTGCAGGCGGTAGCTGATCACCGTGAAGAGTTTGAGTTTACCGATCACAGCCATGGCCCCAATATGGATGCGACGCCGAATCAGATTCTTGCACGTTTACAACAATATAGCGGTGTGGATGCACAGGCACCTTTCTTGCGTGCGGAGTTGCAGAACGAGATTAAATGGCATTGCAAGTACTCACGCCAGAATGGGATTCATGTCTCCCCAACCTTTATCACCAATGGCTTAGTGCAGTTGGATATCGGCAGTGGCGACGATATCGAATCCTGGGCTCAGCGCATTCTCGCCTGAGTTCGCAGCCCGCCACGGCGGGCTATCCCCATATTTCGCAACAGATTTCAGCTTGCACTGCTGACACAATTTCCGATAATCGTTATCTACCTAATTATATAGCGAGAAAGGGAATGCACGTTAAATACCTCACAGCACTGTTGTTAACCACCGCCGCTGGGCTCAGCCTGCAGGCGCAAGCCAACACCGATATTCGTGTGACTTACGCGGGTTCGATGGGCAAAGTGATGGACCAGTCTTTAGGTCCAGCCTTTGCCAAACAAAATGACGGCAAATATGAAGGTCAAGGCCAGGGCGCTTACGGTATGGCGCGTCTGCTGGCGAGCAAAAAAATCACCGCTGACGTTTTCGTCTCCATCACGCCAGGTCCAATGCAAATTCTGAAAGATGCGGGATTGATTGATGATGCGGTGCCTGTTGCCAGCACCAGCATGGTGATCGCCTACAGCCCGAAAGGCAAATTTTCGCAGCAGTTCGCGCAGGCTAAAGGCAGTGATGCGAGCTGGTTGAAAGTGTTGGCGACGCCGGGCATCAAGTTCGGCCGCACCGATCCGATCAACGACCCGAAAGGTCAGAACATCGTCTTTACCCTGTTGCTGGCGGAGAAATATTACAAGCAACCGGGCATCGCCGATAAAATTATGGGTGGCTATCAAAATCCGGCCCAGACACATCTGGAAGGTGGCCTGTTGGCGCGTTTAGAGAGTGGTCAGGTGGATGCCGCTGCGGGTTATGAAAGCGAAGTGATCTCGGCACATCTGCCCTACGTGGCCCTGCCGGATGAGATTAACCTGAGTAATCCAGAGATGGCAAAACAGTGGTATGACACGGTGAGCTTCAGTGTGAAAGATAGCGCGGGCAAAGATAAAGAACTGCACACCCAACCGCTGGTTTACTACGCTGCCGTGCTGAAAAACGCGCCTCACGGCACCGCAGCAGGCAAAGCGTTTGTTGATTTCATGCTGAGCCAGCCAGGCCAGGCACTGTTTAAACAGAATGGCTATGCCACGCCGAAAGGCGGTGCTATTTACGAATAATGAAAACCGGCCATGCCACTGCGCTGTGGCTCTCACTGCCAGCACTTTTGTTGCTGGCAGTGCCTTTTGTTACCCTGATTGGTGTGACGCAGTGGCAGCATCTGCATCTTGCCTGGGGAGACGGCAACGCCATCACCACCTCTCTGGGTTTGGGCGCGATTGCACTGCTGTTAATTTTTATCAGTGGGCTACCGGTGGCGTGGTGGCTGTCGCAGGCACAGGGTCGCGCACGCGCCATTGTCGAACTGCTGGTGATGGTGCCGCTGCTGACGCCACCGCTGGCGATGGGCATTCTGCTGGTCAGTGCTTACGGCCCTTATAGTGTGCCGGGAGAGTTGTTGGGTAAATTCGGCTGGACGTTGGTCAACAATCCAGCCGCTTTTATTTTGGCGCAATGGTACGGCGCACTCCCCTACTTCATCACCACTGCGCGGTCCGCGTTTGCGGGTGTCCCGCAGGATATTCTGGATGCGGGGCGCACGCTGGGAGCATCATCCTGGCAGGGGTTTTGGCGTCTTTCGGTTCCGCTGGCAGCGCCGGGTTTGGCATCGGCGACGGCGTTAGCATGGGTGCGGGCGATGGGTGAGTTCGGCATTGTGATGATTTTTGCCTATTTCCCGCAGGGGATGCCGGTGCAGCTTTATAACAATCTGCAGAATGATGGCGTGGACGCGGTGTATGTTTTGCTGTGGTTACTGCTGTTGTTTACCTTACCGGTGCCGCTGTTGTGTTTTATGGCGTCGAAGCGGGTAAGGCCAATGTAGGGGCGCATTGGGGCGCTGGTGCTTGGTATTACGCTTATCGGTCGCCATAAATAGCAACCCTACGACACTTGTATGCGGTTTTCGGTCGCCATAAATGGCAACCCTACGATACTCGTACGCGGTTTTTGGTCGCCATAAATGGCGACCCTACAACGTTCTTGCGCGGTTTTCGTAGGGTGCGCATTCATGCGCACCTTCTCAACCCTCTGATTAATCACTCGTTACTGAATCGCTTTTAACGCATCCAGCGCGCAGGCTTCATCCAGGTTTCCGCCCGGTGCACCGCCAATGCCGATGGCGCCAATCACCTGATCGCCACTCTTCACCGGCACACCACCTGCCAGCAACAGGAAGCCGGGGATGTCACGCATGTTTTGTGCGCCAGCATTGTTCTGTGCCGCTTCCATCACTTTACCGCTTGGGTTTTTGGTGCTCAGTGCGGTGAAAGCTTTCATACGGCTGGCATCAACGGTATGGGGTCCAGCGTTATCCATGCGTTGTACGGCTTTGACCAGACCTGCGCGATCCACCACTGTTACGGTGACATTGTAGTTTTTTGCCGCGCAGGATTGGATCGCTGCGCTGGCGAGTTTCTGCGCTTCAGCGAGTGACAGATTGGTTTCAGTCACGGCAGCCTGGCTACCAAAGGAAGCAAATACTGCCGCAGCAGCGATAAGAGAAAGGCGAATATTCATGTGTCACTCCTGAGTTATGTTGGGCAACACTCTAGGACGTAAGCGGGTCAAAAAACATTCGGACGATTACGCGGCAAACCAGGTAGTTATACCTGGTTGAGTTGTTGCCAGGCGTGGATCAATTGCGCCAGGTTATCCATCTCTAGCTTAGCCAATACTGCCGCACGATGCGCTTCAACCGTGCGTGGGGATAGAGCCAGAGCACGCGCAATCTCTTTACTGGTCTGCCCGGCAATCATCAGTTGCATCACTTCACTTTCTCGCGCCGACAAGAGCGCAAAACGCGCCTGCAATGTCTGCTGTGCTTCCCAGCGCTGCGCGCGTTGTTCGCTTTCATGCATCGCCTGATGCAGGGTTTCCAGCAGCGGTTCTATATCCAGAGGCTTGGTGTAGAACTCAAACGCCCCCTGACGAAACGCACGGCGGCAGGCCTCGATAGTGCCATGGCCTGTCATGATGATCACCGGCAGCAGCGGATGGCGTGCCCCCTTTTCCGCCAACCAGCTGAGGCCACTGATGCCCGGCATGCGCACATCCAGCATTAAGCAGCCGCGCAGTGGTTCCTCCGCTTGGGTTGCCGCTTCAAACGACGCTAAATCGGCAAAGTCGGCAACCTCATACTCCAGCGTTTTCAACAAAAAACCCAATGATTCACGTACCGATAAATCATCATCCACCAACCAAACTTTTGCGCCCATTCCGTTACTCCGCCAGTGGAAATATTAAGGTGATTTCCGCGCCGCCGTCGGCGCGATTTGCCAGCCGCTGCTGACCGTTCATGCGTAACATCAGGCTTTCGACCAGCGTCATGCCCAACCCCATGCTTTGTGGGCGCGTGCTGTAGAACGGCATGCAGGCCTGCGCTAATCCTTCGGCAGAGAAGCCCGGTCCGTTATCACTGATGATGATTTTGATTTCGTGCGGTAGACACTCAGAGGTTATGCTCACCCATGCGTCAGCCCGCCCATGCTGCATGTGGATGGCATTCTGTAAAAGGTTATGAAATACCTGCTCAAGCCATTGATCGTCGCCAATCACACGCATGTGTTCGTGCCGAAAGTCTGTGTGGATCTCAATGTCCCCCGCATCCAACTCCTGTTGTAGCAATACGGTGACGCGCCGCCACACCACTTCAGGGCTGATCGCTTTCATCGCCACGGGTCTCTCGCTGACAATGTCACGAAAGCGCTGCAGCAAACCTGCGAGGCGTTCGGTTTGCAGATTGATAGCGTTAAGCGCTTGCGGCAGATTTTCGTGCTTACCCTGTTTCAGCAGCAGTTGGCTACTGTGCAACCAGGTGTTAATAGCTGTCAGCGGTTGATTGATCTCGTGGATGATACCCGCAGTGAATTCCCCTAGTGCTTCACGTCGCGTGCGCTGGAAGTAATCGGCGCGCAATCGCATCTCGACGTTACGTCGCCAGTGGCGTAACAGACTCCAACCCAGCACACCGATAATCAGCCACAACAGCAGAGCAAGCAGGAAAGGAACCGCATGCAACGCATGCCAGTCGGGGTTGGCACTGCCCTTGATCAGAAAGGGCTGATAGAGATTAATAAAGGGTCGTTGCCACTGCCATCGCGCCTGGTCTGAATAGGTCGGCGCGGAAATCACCGGCTGCGCATGAATGTGAAATGCCAACGCCAGCGCGACATCCGGTGATTGCACGGCAAAGTGCAAATCCACCAGCATGCGAAATTGTCGATAAGGGCTATACAGCCAGTAGCGACCAGGGCTGACTTCTTCAAATCTTGGCCCCGTCAGCGAGCGATTTTGCGTGTGTTCAAGTTTGATAATCTGAGGAAACTTCTTCTGCAACTCGGCCACATCCTCATCACCCGTTAATAACGGCAATAAGGTTTCGTTTTGCGTTAAATAGGCCGCAATGCGGTTAAACTGCTGATGAAACTCTGCCTCCCGCGCACGATGCTGCTGCAGGATCTGGTCGGCGAACAACGCCAGTAGCGTGACCAGCGTGAGGAGGAGCCAGACCAGCCAATACCTTTTCATCCATCGGCGCTGTTTATGTGGCATGGTTTTCCGTTGTCAGGCAGTAAAAAAAAGCCCTCCGCGAGAGGAGGGTTGTCGAGAACGCATAGGCGTCCGGTCATATGATTTGCAACGTTTTAACCTGCTCAACCAGCGGATTCAATCTGTTTTGCACGCAGATCACTTATTTCAGAAGTCTGCCGCATACGACTTTGATTTAGATTGGCTTTTTAGTGCATCGGTGCTGGTTTGCGCTTTTTCCTGCTTCAAAAGCTGATAGCGCAGCGTTAATTGCTCCAGTAACAATTCAGTTTGCGACTCATCACTCAACTGATTGCCGCTTCCCTCGGCATAGCGTCGCAGTTGCTCTTCCACGGGAATCCGTTGATTAAAAGCCTGTATAGCGGAAAATATCCCCGTTTTAAGCTCGCTCACGGTGAGATACTTACCTTTGACCTTGTCCAGACCATTTAGTTGCTCAGCCATGTTTTCCAACTGTGCCATGCCGCGATGCCAGCTCTGCAAGCGATCCATTGGTATCGCCTGTTTGGCTCGATACTGCTGTTCGATCAGCGCTTGCGCGGCCACAGCGCGCTGATGATGTTCAAAGCGATACCAGCTGCCGCAGACTAACACCACTGCCCCGGCAAGCAAGGCACAGCAGGCGCCGCTGATAAAAGATTTCAGTGAAAAAGTTTGGGCAGGGACTTCATGCTGCACTTCGGCTTCAGGATAGACGACATAGACGTGGGTGCTGCTTTCCGGTTGATTATGGGTTGGTGCGCGTTGAACTGGCATCGGCGAGGCGGGTTTTGCCTGCAGACGAACGAGCGAATGCTTGACCTGGTGCAACAGGGTATTGGCCTGAGCAATCTCCTTCACGCCAAAACGCAGCAGCGCCTCACGCAATGAGATTAAGCGTTCTTCGGTCTCAATCAGCGTGGCGAGCAGGTCAATCTCATCCACCACCCAACTGCGATAAAGATTTTGCAGTCGCTTAAACATCAGGCTGAGAATGTCTGCCCGGACTTCAATAGCCAGCGGCCAGCAGACTGACCATTGGTGCACGATGAGCGCATCGATCAGGCTCAGCCCTTCGTTTAACCCGGTCAATCCTGCATTGTGACTGCGCGCCAACGTAAACCAGGCGGCGCTTTGCAACTCGACGCCGTTTTGCTCAAACAAGGTCAGGCTGAGTTGCTCTACTTTATGCCAGTCTACGTCGGGCCGGGCGGGATGCGACAACTTACTGATTTCGTCTTTGAGTTGTGCATAGGCGGGTAAGGTGCGCGGATCGGCACCGGTTTTAATTTCGAAACTCATGCTTGCTGCCTTCCTTGTTTAACGCGTCAATCCGTTACCCACTAACTGCTGTTGCTTCAAGTGACGCAACAGCACCCTGCCCTCGGGCTGAAACTCGGTGCCAAAACGCACCAGCCCGACTTCTGCGAGTTCAGCGTCAATCGCGTAACGCAGTTCGCCAGGGATGGTTTGTTCTAGCAGAGACACGTTGATGCCTTTCAGCCGTGGTTCATATTTCAGCAGGACTTCGGACAGGGTGAACAGCAGCTGATGCGCCGTACCCGGCATACCCTGCAGGATGCGTGTCATATCCGGCAAACCGTAATCAGGGATGTGCGCGATGGAGCCAGCACGAGTGTTGAGGATGCGCTGCATGTTGTCGAGGACGGAAAGGATGACCTGGTCCTGTTCGCTGACGGCGCCGAGTTCCAGGCCGCCGGTGAAGTTGTTGTAAAGAATGTCGTAGAGCGAGGGCGTGCTCATTATTGTTTTTCACCTGTAATGAAATGGGATTTGAAATCTTCCACTCGAATTTAATACTTTACATAAATACGTTAAATCTCCCTTGTTCAGAGATATTTAAATAGGTAATCACGGCATAAAAAGTGAGGTGGGAGATTTCATCAACTCAAAAAACTCATCATGACAGAACTGTCATTTTCCTAAAATAAAAATTGTAAATCTGATAGAGAATAATTGTCCCAGTGACGCCTCATATATCTTCCCTCCTGAATCCACCACTATTGCCAGGGACACCTGAATTTCTCCTCACACTTACTGAGTTGAGCCGATGACCTATATTTCTAAAAAATTAATACAGACTTCTTATGTACCGCAGCGATCGGTTTGCTTCGGAATATGGAGCCGTTATTGATATCCTGTCACGGAATAAGGTGGTTCAACATTCCGAAGAAACTTTCTTCATCAAACGCACGCTCCTTGCTGTCAAGCGTATTCATTTGAGCGTAGGTCCACCCAACAGCGTTACCAGAACCCATAAACAGGCGGTAAAGTGCGCTTTGTTGACCTTCTAAAGTGAGTGAGACTTCTGTACAACCCGTCACTCCCTGCCCATAGAGATACAATGGCGTAAAATTCAGCGATCGGTTATCAAGAATGACGGTTATTTCTGTGACTGAGAAGCTACTGTTGCCGAGCAAAAGTTCAACGATTGGGATGTCTCTGCTTTTGATGCTTAAATCTGAGCCTTCAAGCCATTGCTGTATGTTTTCATACATCTTTTCCATCTGCAGACGGAATGCTGCGATATCAGCCTGCCCTTTATTTTTTGCAGGTGGTGGAGGTTGCCTGGTGGCTTCTAGTTTCTGGAAAAATTGTGACTTTGCTGACATAGTTAACCTGTTCAATAAAAGTATTATCCTAAATTTCTGAAATGACGTTCTTAATATCCATTATTAACGTTACTTACCTTTTACCATTTTGGAAGCATCTGGTCGTTTTTCATAAGGTGACCATGCGTTATCACTCCAGCCCAGTAGAACCTTATCATTAGGCAGAAAATGCACATGGAGATCATTCTCATCCCATTTTCGTTCAGGAAGTGGCATAACAAGATGGCGAATTTCTTTGCGTAAGCCAGCATTATACTGAGTTCTAGTTGTGCTCAATATCCAAACAACTTCGGCATTTTTTCCGTTAATAGTTCCACAACATGTCGCCCCTCCACCACCATAAGCAAAAGCAAAAGCATTTGAACCACCCACACCATTCACACTAAATCCTAAAATAGGCCGGTCAATCTCACTATGAATAATTAGCGTTACTGGCCCTGAAGGTGGTCCCCAGATTGCTGACCAGACTATCCAACCGCTATATAACAGCACAGCTGTCAACAAACTCCCCCAGATCCACTTCCTCCAGCGAGCATAACCTCGGTTAACGGCTGCATCAATCTGCTCTAATTTATTATAAAATCCCATTAAGCATTCCATTTTCTGTCAACTGAAACTTGGACAAGCATCATGAAGATTTAATATATTCGACAGTGTTCATATGGAATATCCGCATTGAGAATTTCATCTTTATTTTAACATCGTTGTGCAAAAGGATTTCTTTTCTAATGCTTTTCAGGAAGTGATATCAATACGGCATATTGCCTAACGCAAACCTTTGGGATATTTTTCATGAGTCATGTCCAGCACTACCGATCATATAATCGCCGCCAAAAATTTCAATGCTTGGAGGAAATAAAATAATTTGTTATGAAATAAACTTTTTACAATCCCTCCATTATTAATTTGTAATCACTTCATGCAGATAGAGCTACTAATATGGTCTTGCAGATTCATCAGCCTGGATACTTGAATGAGCTTCCCATATCGGTTAAGGCCAAGTGCTGAACTAAATAATTGATGTCATGACTGCGGTTTTTCCATAGAGCGAATTACCAGGAAATCCTGTGAAATTGTCGCGCCTTTATCCACACTCTGTATATTATGTACAAACCAGGCATACATTTCGGGTGGTGCACGATCAAAAGGGATAGGCTGCGGGGCTCCATGATAAGCGGCATGTACGTATTCAAGGAATCTCTTTGCCCGTCTCAGCGCGGGACCGTACACTTCCGGCACAATATGAAGTCTTTTATCATGCGGATTAGTTTCCATACTGTTCTGCATCCGAATGGCCGCATCATGAACATCCTCCAGCCAACCCCAGTGTGTACGGAGCACCGTGAGCTCATCCTGGACTGAGCCTACTTCTTTTCGTGCCTGTGGCGTGAATCCAGCCAGACCTGCGGAAGCGCCTGCCGAGTTTAAAACCCTGCTGTTCTCTTTTTCATATTTCAGACACTCACTGCGATACTGATAATACTGTTGCCCCAACCACTCAAAATAACTGTCCAGATGATGGTTTTGCGCACTTACACTGACAGTGTTGTAAGGTACAGCCTGTTGGTACATCTCAGCCCATGTTGCCACGGATTTATTATTCACGTTGTCATGCATGACAAAATATGCGGCGATATCTGCATCGATTTTCTCCAGTCTCTGAAAATCAGGGTATGGAACCCCGGCCATCGTGGCTGCACGGTACATCTTATGGAGCGCAACGCGGCAAAGTTCTGCGCTGGGTTTTTGTTCATCCGCCTTAAGACCACCGCCTATATCCTCTGAACAACCGGGCAGAAGTTCTTCCCTGTGATTAGCATTACTGCTACCAAGACAATAGAGCCTACGCCAGGGCCGGGTTTCATGTGCCGCGACTAAGTGCAGTGCATTTTTTACTGCATCTCGCAAGGCTGATTCCTGATCTATCGACTTTTCGCCTAACAATGCGCTGATAGCTTTTACTGGCCCTCCTGCTGCTGAAACAAACCAGTCTACACCATTAGTATTACTGGCTGGAGTATGACGAGCGCAGTCAAAAAATCCGGTGAAAACGATTTCAACAAGGATATTCTGGTAATAATATTTCTCCCCACTTTTCTGACATATATTATCCAACAGTAGATCTATGAATTTTCTTGCCAGTGTAGCACCTAAGTCATAACCGAATATCGAGACCGAAACAATTTTAATCGGAACTGGGCTATTAGAATGTATTTCTTTAAAGCTTTCTTCAAAAGTTATCTTTGTAGATGAAATTCTTGTATCAACACCCGTGACCATCATATCTGCAACAATAGGATGGTCTCGTAGTGCTGGTGTTGCTTCTGTCAAAACTTTAATAGCTGTATTTTTTACCATATCTCGCGACAGGCTTTTCCATTCCGCTGGATTAATCAGTTTTCTTCCAGACTCTTTAATTACTTCCCACCATCCCTCACCTTTCAGAATATCAATACTTGCGTTCTTCGCCATTTCCTTTGGTTGTTCTTTCAAATCACCCATTATGGAATTCTGCGCCCCATCCATTATTGCATGGATCTTCGAAGTAAGATTCTCGCGAAATGGTGTACCTAACCCTGAAATATAAAACTTTGAATGAGCATTTGAATTATTATCATAAGACTCATCAGGGAACGCTCTAAATAATCTAGATATATTGCTAATTCGATGGTCAATTAAATCTAATTCAACATTACGGTGAATTCCATCAAAAAAGAAACCGACATGCCAAGTCCTGGAGCAGTTCCCCTCACCTGACTCAGAGAATTGATTTGCTCGATTCGATGCTGCAATAAGGCCTTCAATATCCACGATGCATCCCTCAATTATCAGTTAAATTTACATTTGGTAAGTCGACAACTTTAGGATGAGTAAATCCTCTACCCCACCATAAGCGAACATGATCACCAGGTAAAAAGTAGACGTGCAAATAATTTTCTCCCCACTGTCTTTCCGGTAGTGGTACATTTAAACGGCGTTGTTCCTTTAAATAGCCCGCATTAACTTGAGCTCTTGTTCTGCTTAACACCCAAATTATTTCGGCATTTCTTCCACTTATGCTTCCACAACATGTCGCCCCTCCACCACCATAAGCTGAAGCATTTGAACCACCCACACCATTCACACTGAACCCCAAAATGGGCCGGTCAATCTCACTATGAATAATCAGCGTTACTGGTCCTGAAGGTGGTCCCCATATTGCAGACCAGACTATCCAACCGCTATATGACAGCACAACTGCCAGTAAACTCCCCCAGATCCATTTCCTCCAGCGTGCATAGCCTCGGTTAACGGCTGCATCAACCTGCTCAATTTTGTTAAAAAAACCCATTGGCCATTCCTTTTTTATTTTGCGCCGACTCTAGGGAAGATCATCCCTGTTATAAAAACCAAAAAAGCATTTACTATCCCTTTATCCTGCACACCGACCTGATCCATTAATATCCAAATAGATTAACCAGGCTTTTTTCTCCCCTACGGATTTGCCCCAGCGCTTCATGTGTAAGCCGTTCTTTC
>NZ_BBOC01000121.1:0-11972 GCF_001485335.1 Type-D symbiont of Plautia stali
ACGCTGATTTCACACTACTCCTATTCCGCTGCGTTTGCCGTCATGGGCGCGCTGGCCATGCTTGCGCTGATCATCTGGGAGGGGGGACGAGCGTGCCTCGCTGCTGTCGAGAAGCCGCTCATGAAGGGGATAATTTCTGAGTTTTTGCCAAGCCATTCAGAATAGGATGATATGGGTGTAGTGACATTAATTGTCATAAATAACAGTAATATAAGATAAATATATCACGCAGAGCATTTTTCCCCTGCAAGCCGCGGTGGGGATAGCTGGGTGATGCCGGCACGTAGCCGGAGAGGAGTCTTTCTGTCAGCCACGCCTGCCGTTTCGGCTGGTCATCCTTCAGAAAAAATCGGGAAATGTGACGTTGTGCAGGAAAATTTATCATGATGATTCATACTGTTTAGCACAAAGCTCTGCATGAAGCCCCTGAGGCCACAGACCATCAATCAAGGAGAACAGCATGAACGAAGATCGCATCAGCGGAAACTGGAAGCAGTTCAAAGGCAAAGTAAAGGAACAATGGGGCAAACTCACCGATGACGACATGGACGTGGCGGAAGGGAAACGCGACCAGTTGGTCGGCCGTATCCAGGAACGCTACGGTTACGGCAAGGAGCAGGCTGAGAAAGAGCTTAAGGATTGGGAAGACTCTAATCAGTTCAAATGGTAGGCATCGGGTACCCCTGATAAAACCGGCGACGCGCCGGTTTTTTATCAAATGTTTCCCTGATGAAACTTGGTGTGCCTGACCGACTCAGTTGCCCCGGTAAGTCGAGCACCCTTACTGACTGAGTAGCAGCGGGATATGATAGTGCTGATCGGCATTGTCCAGACTCAATATCACCGGGATCTCCGGGAAAAATGTCTGCTGATTAAAAATTTGTTCAAAATTTAATATTATGCTGTGTCACAGGTCTTATTGTGACTTAAATTCTGTACAGCCCCTGACCTTATGTAGCAAAGTGTCCGACTAAACCGCAGCGAATAATTAACCCACACCCTCCTCTCAAAGACCTTATACCCTGAAGGCTTCAACCATTTCGCGCAGCGCGTGTGCCTGTTCAGACAGTGACTGTGAGGCAGACGAGGATTCCTCAACTAGCGCGGCATTATTCTGGGTTACTCCATCCATCTGACTGACGGCAATGCTGATCTGGGAGATACCCTGCATCTGTTCGGATGAAGCCAGTGATATATTATCCATGGATTCCGCCAGCTCACCCACCATACTGACAATTTTCATTATGCTGTGCCCTGCATCTGCGGCGGCGACCACGCCGCTGTCAACAACACTTACTGCCTCCGCCATCAGTAGTTTGATGTCATGCGCAGCTCTCGCACTACGCTTTGCAAGCGTCCTGACTTCACCCGCCACCACGGCAAATCCCCGCCCTTCTTCACCTGCCCGGGCGGCCTCCACTGCGGCGTTTAAGGCCAGAATATTTGTCTGGAAGGCAATGCTTTCAATTACGGATGTAATATCCCGCACCTTCGCAGCGCTCACAGATATCGCATTCATTGTGTCTGACATGCGCTGCACATCTGTACCGCCCGAACGGGCAACCTGGGCTGCTTCACGGGCTGAACCAGCTGTCTGCTGTGCGCCCGCAGTATTGCTTTTCACTGTAGCGGTAAGCTGCTCCATGCTGGCGGCCGTTTCCTGCAGCGCGGCTGCCTGCTGCTCTGTGCGGGAGGAGAGTTCGGTATTTCCCTGCGAAATTTCATCAGCGGCAAGCGCCACGGAGCCGGCCGAATCCTTTATCTGAGAGATAAGCCTCCGCAGGTTTGTCTGCATACCATTCAGTGAAGCCACCAGGCTTGTTTTATCGTTGTGCCGCAGAATGACCTGACTCGTCAGGTCGCCAGAAGCAATTGCTGCTGCGAGTATTTCAGCATCTTTTGGTTCCCCGCCTAACTGGCGCATCAGCGCCCTGACTATCATAAAAATGGTCAGAAAAGAGAACAGGACTGAAAGAGTCGTAAGAGAGAGAAGCAACACGGAAGCCTCACGTACAGAAGCGCTGTTAACAGCTACCGTGTCCCGGCTGAGCTTATTCTGCACATCGGTCAGCCCGTCCAGGGCATCTGACAGCACCTGCTGAGCCGGGCGCGCCGTGTTCAGCAGATAGTCGGCGGCTTTTTCTGACTGGTTGTTGTCCATCCCCATTTTTCCTGCAACTGTCAGCGTATTAAGAGCGGTGCTGTCTGAGGACAGAATACTGTCTAACGCTGATTTTCCTTCAGGGGAAGCGTTATGCATCATGCTGGTAACAAGCTGATCGCGTTCCTGAAGATACTTTTCATGTAAATTACTGATCTTTTGCCATTCTTTTTTCTCCTGCTCAGTGTCTTTGAGCAGGACGATATCTCTGACTGATACTGCCATGTTATTAACAGCAGCACGCATGTTCAGGACAAGCGTAAGGCGCCTCATTTTGTAGTTTACAGTATCTTCCATGCCTTGCCGGGACTCACTGAGCGCGTGCAGAGACAGGCCGGTGCAGATTAAAAACAGATAACCAAAAGGCCGTAGCCTGAGAAAAGGCGAACTGATATTTTCATTTTTTTTCCAGGTGGACGTGAGAACAACTCCTTTATCGGCCTGTAGCCAGATACTAATAGCTTTGATGAGTTACGAACTTTTACTGCCTCTTTCAGCACAGTTGCTTGTTTGCGAGGCCGTCTGATTACCGCCAGGGCTCGGCATATAATAAGGGAACGCTTAGCCACCCTTTATGACGGCGTTCATGAAACACAGCCGGCAGCCGAAGATATGATGTACAAATCCATTAATTGCGGAACATAACAAATGGCCAGAGCCCTGCCCCCGTTCTACCTTCCGGTTTCTCCTCCCTGCCTGACAGAAAAGCTCCGCGAGATCGCTGACCTGCTGGAGCAACGCAGCCCCTTAATGTCAACGCCAAGATTACTGACCGTTTTTCGCCATTTTCATTGTCCGCTGTTGGTCATTAACGCTGTCCGCTTTCCACCATTTCATCATCACTGATTGGCGTTGCGCTTTTTGCCAGTACCTCGGCCTTGCGTTTCTCTTTCAACCGGTAGCTTTCTCCTTTTATGTTCAGCGTCGTTGAGTGGTGCAGCAGACGGTCCAGGATCGCCGTCGCCAGCACGTTATCTCCGAACATCTCGCCCCAGTCAGCGAACCCTTTGTTTGACGTCAGAACGATGCTAGCTTTTTCATACCTACGGTTCAGCAACCTGAAGAACAGACTGGCCTCCTCACGGTTCATTGGCAGATAACCTATCTCATCCAGGGTAGTGCCCGCGCATAACACAGCTGCTGCAGCTGTCGTTCCAGTCGGTTTTCCTGCTTCGCCTTTATCAGCGTGGCAACCAGCCTGTCCAGCGGCATGAGCAGCACCCGGTGGCCCGCATCCGCGGCTTTTACTCCCAGCGCGACCGCCAGATGCGTTTTCCCCACGCCCGGCGGGCCCAGCAGGATCACGTTTTCACTGCGCTCCACGAACGCCAGACCTGCAATCTCACGGACGACCTTTCGGTCTATGCCCGGCTGGAAGCTGAAGTCGAACTGCTCCAGCGTTTTCACCCACGGCAAGCGCGCCTGCTTTAGCCGGGATTCCATTCCCCGCTGGTGCCGTACGCTCCATTCCTGCTGCAGCGCCATACACAGGAACTCCCGGTAGTTCAGTTCCTTCTTACTGCCTGCTCAAGCAGATTTTCAACATGATAGCTCAGCCACGAAACAGCGCAATGCTGTCCAGAATACGTGTCACCTGAACGCCTGTAATCCCGAATGCCGTGGTGATCGTCAGGCACTCCTTCGTGAAATCATCCACGCAGGTCCGGCACTTAATTCGGCGGCCGCTGGCAAGTTAATCCATGACAAAATCCATCGACCATGTCAGGTTCGGCGCATCCGGGCGAAGAAGCGGAAGCCGTTCAGTCGCCAGCCCCTTACGGCGCCGCCTGCGTTTTACACCCAGACCGTTAAGGTTATAGATGCGGTAAACCCGCTTGTGGTTGACGTGAAAGCCCTCCCGACGCAATAACTGCCAGATGCGCCGGTAACCAAATCGACGGCATTCAAGTGCCAGCTCTGTGATACGTAAAGACAGCTGCGCGTCAGCAACCGAACGCTGAGCCGAATAACGACAGGATGGAAGTGACAGCCCGGCCAGCCTGCAGGCACGACGTTGCGACAGACCGGTCGCATCACACATAAACTCAACGGCTTCCCGCTTCTGGTCTGTCGTCAGTACTTTCGCCCCAGAGCCACCTGAAGTCCCTCCTTATCCAGCATGGCTTCGGCAAGCAGCTTCTTGAGTCTGGCGTTCTCTTCCTCAAGCGACTTCAGGCGCTTTACCTCGGGCACCTCCATACCGCCAAACTTCTTGCGCCAGGTATAAAAGGTAGCGTCTGAAATAGCATGCTTACGGCAGAGCTCACGGGCAGAAACCCCAACTTCAGCCTCGCGGAGGATACTGATGATCTGTTCGTCGGAAAAACGCTTCTTCATGGGGATGTCCTCATGTGGCTAATGAAGACATTACTAACATCGCGGTGTATTAATCAACGAGGAGCAGGTCACTGTTCGGGTCATTAACATACCTGATACAGATATTCGCATGATGGTGATAAACAGCAGGACGGACACGGCCGGTGCGACAGCACCGGCTTTTCCCGGCCCGCAGGGCGGCGGTGATGACTTCCAGGAGCGAACAGAAGGCGCAAATAAAAACCGCGCCAGACGGCGCGGTGTGAGGATAACTGTAACAGCGTTTACTTGCCTGGCCGGTCCTGAGCGGAAGCCGCCATCACGCCCGGGTGAAGGTGCACGCCAGAAACGTCCGTGGTTTCTCGCGCCTTGTGTAGGTCGCAGGCGGCCTGCATCGATAACCAAAGGCGCGCCGCAATACCCAGCCCCGCTTCCAGCCTTACCGCCATTTCCGGGCTGACCGATGCCTTACCGCTGGCGACTTTACTCAGCGCCGAGGCGGACACGCCCAGCTCTTTCGCCAGCACGCGCAGACCGATATTGTTATCTTCAATGTACTCGGTGATCAGGCCGCCCGGATGCGGGGGATTGAACATGGCCATCAGTGGTAGTCCTCCAGGTTGAGAATAAAGGCATCACCGTCCGTAAATTCGAAAGTGATGCGCCAGTTAGCCCTGACCGTGATGGAAAACAGGTTTTTCCTGTCGCCCTTCAGGGGATGAAAACGAAAGCCAGGATAGTTTCTGAATTCATTCGTGGAAAGCGCCTCATCGATGACCAGCAGACGAAGCCGGATGCGTTCAGCGTCCTTTGCCTGCACGCCGCTGATATCACTTTTTTCAAACAGCTTCTGTAATCCTTTGTGCTTCCAGCTTTTAATCACTTTTCGGCCCCGCGTTTCCTGTTAAGAAACAGTATAGCATATGTTTCGCCACGCAAAACACTCTGCATTGTTATTTTTTACCATCCCGGGAAAGGATGTTCCGGGCCGTCAGCTTGTTTGGTACCAGCCAGTGATTCATGTTCTTCTGTTTGCTGTCCATGTGCAGCGATCGCAGGTGTATTTCTCCCGCCACTTCAAAGGCGACGTCTCCGGCATACTGTTGCAGGGTTTCCAGGTCGTTCAGCGATAGAAAGCGCCGCGCCCACGCGGCGACCATGTTCTTCAGGTTATTTCCGCTACGCTGTCACGCCAGGCAGCGAACCAGCCGCGCAGCGTTTCCGGTGTACGGAAGGCCAGCTCGGTTTCGGCCTGCCGGATGCTGTTCTCCAGCTGGCGATCACGTTAATCCGCCGCCTGCCGTTCCCGCCGAGTAATGTGGCTAACGCTCTTTTTGGCTGCATGTTTCGCACGCTCTGCCTGGCGGAAAACGGCCTCCGGAAATAGAGCGGTTGCCAGCTCTCCCGGCAGCGGCAGCGGACACACTTCACCCGCTGTGCTGAGAAACTCATCAAGGGCGCTTTCCCACTCCGGGAGCGGCGCGCATTTTTTCGCGCGGGCGCAGGTAAATACCCCGGATGCGGTTCAGTGCGCGTACGCTGGCGCGGTTCCTCCCGCTCAGCTGCTTCATAAACGCGGCGGCGTAAGGATGGCGGGCAAGCCGGGTGCCGCGCTGCGGCGTGTGCTCAACCAGTGCGATGTCCTGTAGCGCGGCCTGACGTTCCGGCAGCAGGGTGACCAGTGCGTGTGATTTCGGGATCATGCGGCGTGCCCTCCCATACGAAGCGCGGCGACCAGCTCACCAGCACTAGTGAAGCCCGCCCGCGTGTACACTGCGATTTTTTCAAGCCGGTTGCGCATGGTCGCAGGCTCAAAGCAATAGCTGACGTTCAGTGAGACACGCGATCGGGTGCGGAGATCATTCAGTATCTTCAAGCGCCGTTGTCGGGTCGTAATCGAATTCAAACCAGGTAAGCCGAAGAGAGCGATGTTCTTTACGTTTGTGCGGATTTTGAGTGCGTTCTTCGTAGTTTTTACCGGGCTGGCACCGCTTTGACTCCACGAATCTACGCAGGGCACGTTGAAAGAAAAGGAAAAATGACTGATTAATGAAGGTTGAACAACAATATATGCAACTGAATTAATTGATAAATAACATTTACACACGCTCTTTTACGGTTCCTGATTACACAGGCTTGCCTGAAGTTCGTAAAAGGCCACCGTGACCGCCGCCCAGGCGGCAGAGGTTTTTTTGCCTTTACCGGAGCGCCATACGAAATAAAAAAAGCGCTATAATTCAGACGGACATAGAGCACTACCTCTTCTTCTTTATGGTTAAGGATGAACCCGTAGCCGTTGCCGACGTTCCGGTTCCGTTAAGAAGCGCCCCTGTCACGGGGCTTTTTTTTACAGGTTATCCGGGCTTCCCTGCCCGAACTGCTGTCAGCGCTTTAGCGCCTCCCCGACTTTTCTGAGAGCATCTGCTCTGAACGCCACTGGCTCGCCGCGTACCCTTCCCCGGCCGGCGCATCCTCAAGTCGCATAAAATCCAAGGCCACACGCAGCACCTGCGCCAGCGCGATCGCGGATACGCTCACTTCACGCACCTGTTCCTCCTCCTCACGCAGGGTGTACAGCATGTCACGCACGCTGTCCTTCCCTGTACCGTATTCACAGTGATAGCCCTCGTCTCCAATCGCGCTAAGCACCCTGCCCGCCTCTTCTTCCGTGATCTCCATGCATCCTGCGCAGTCCATGACATCACGTTTTGTCCAAACCAGGACGGCCACAGACTCCTCGTCACTAAACTCCCCATTCAGACGTTCGCAGATATTTTTTACGCTGTCGTGCATCTTTCATCCCTCAGAGGGGCGGCCACTGCCACCCTGCCAGTTAATCAGCCCAGCGCGGCAAAAATCGCAGCGGTTTCCGGGTGGGAAAAAGCGTAGTCGGTAAGCTGACGGTAGCGGCGGCAGTACAGCGCACAAGTTCGCCCTCGTCGTGATGGTCATACATCCAGCTACGATGGTTCAGCACCAGTGAAGTGATCACGATGCCACCGCCGGACGGCAGCAGCGCGAAGTCCCATACGCCGCCGTCGTAGTGCGCCAGGAAACGGTCGGCGAACAGGTACAAGTTGGTTTCGGCGCGCATGAAATCGTCGCCAAACAGCGCGGGCAGAAAACGCAGGCGCGCATAGCCGTCAAGGACGCGCGCGGACTCAAAAGCAAGAGTGGCAGTATTCATCAGAAATCTCCGCAGTCAGTGTGGTTAACAGTCACGGTACAGGCCGCAGACCGCACGGTTTTTTTATTCCCCCGCCACAGGCGGCATCAATGAGGCGCGCAGCAACGTCCTTTTCGTCTTGTCCACATCCGGGGTGCATATCCGCCCCGGAACCCTGTGGATAAAAGTGGCCATGCCTTACGCCGGCAGGGATGAAGAGGGGGTATTCGATTTATAATCAATCACGCCCTCAGGTGTTTCTGTATCATGGCCGCGCGCCGGTAGAGTTCAACCAGGCCGCTGTCAATACCCTCGATAAACAGGCCCGTCATACGCAGCTCCCGGCTGGCGCCGTGCCATAGGTGGCGCCAATCATGTCGCTCAGGCGCAGGTGAAACTCATACAGCGATTCTTCCAGGTCTGCGACGTCGGCCGCCAAGGCATCACTGTCAGTGTGCATAGTGTGATCGTTCATCGTCATTTCTCCGTTCATCTGGGCGCGCGGGCGTCGCGGTGGGCATACAGGCGACACAGGCCGGCGGCGTGGTACTGCTCCATCAGCTCAATTCCGATCCATCGGCTCCCGCACGCCTGAGCGGCCACGCAGGTGGAACCGCTATGCACTGACTGGCCCGATCCGTTCAGCCGCAACGTTTGTCTTAACATCAGTTCAATTTCAGGCGGTAAAGCTACTGGATGGGGCAGGCAGACTGTGCGTCGGTTCCTGGATGGCGTTAAATTTAATATAACGGTTAACTTCGCAAAATCCTGCGCCGCATATGTGATTAGTTGAGGACCATTTTCTTACTTGAAGTAACTCCAGCACAATGGACGCTTGCAATAAATTACCGGCTTTCGATCACAGCAGTCACAACGGGAATATTTCACAGTCTGGACGAGTGTTACATTATCGTGGTGGCACATTTGGCGCACACCCAGGGACACATATTCGTTTACATGATAAATCTTATTCAGGCATGAATAAGGAATAGTGACGGAACTTTTTTTCTACAGTCAGACTTCGATTTAAATTAAAACGGAGCCCTCAAACATATCGATCTTTATCATGTGCCAGGCAAGCTCGGTTAGCCCCCTCCCAACTAATGCACCTGAAAATATGCTTAAAATCACATGTGGTCATAGTGTTCTGATACGAGCGATATGCTCCTGAACGCGTTGTTAACAATATTTACCCCATCAACGAACACATACAAGAGAATCAGAAGTTAGAGCACCCGAACTCCGCATTGAGCGAAAACACAGTGCCCCACCAAATAAAAAACATTAGCCACTTATACCAATCAACATAAGTTCAGTATATTTTACCTTATTTATCTATAGTTCATGACGATAGATGAAATTTAATTTCCCCATCCCATTTGCTATAATTAATATGTGGTTAACATCATTCTCATTATTTAAGCGAGGTGTAAACGTGTTGTACAGCGAAGACATGACCGGTCACGCAGTTATTGGTGAAGCAGCTGTCAATCTTGCCGTGCGTGAACAGGAAATAACCATCGACTCTCTCCTGACGGAGCTTAACGTTATGCTGAGAGCTGAGGAGCTCAGCTGTCGTATCGCCCGCATCAGTGCGGCAATATCCTGGCTGCGTGATTTCCGCACCGTGGGCGCCCGCGGCGGCGCGGCTCAGAGCTGGATGCTCTCCGATGCTGGAGACCTCAGTGGCGGCGGCGAGGCGACCATTCGCCTGCAGGCTGATGAAGACGATGAGATAACTACTCCACCATGGCGGGCGACGGGCGCCCGCTCTGCTTTGTGCATTAAAAGCTCAGCTGGATGCTGAGTCAGACAGAGTAGCCCGGTTAACGAAGCGCTTTTCTGCCTCCCCTCCTATAATGATACTGACGCCAGGCCTGCGCTGCGGATGCAGTTCACCCGGCAACACAACAAAAATCGCGTCATTCTTTCCAGCGCCGTCATCCGCTCAGGTTGCTCCGGCAGGGACCTTCACAGCATGAAAAACACAAATTCCGTAACCGTCATTCGCGACCGCATGCAGAACTGTGGCGAGGCGCTGGCGGCAGAGCATGCCGAGCTTGAGGCGGCCACTCAGGCGATTCTGGCCCCGGGCGGCAAGCTGACCAACAAAACGCTCATCATGTACGTCATTCGCGAGCTTGAACGCGAGCAGGACGCGCAGCGGCAGGCGGTGCTGCGCAACGTGCTGGAGCTGGTCGTAACCCACACGCCGGACGACGCCGGCGGCCAGGCTGTGTGAGGCTGGAACCGGGTCAGGGCTACCTTTCAGTTCATTTTTCCCGCAAAGAGCCGGATGGCCCGGTTGCAGGCCTCGCGCAGGGTTACATCGGCGCTGGACTCCTTCAGGCGCCAGAGCGTACCAATGAGCTCGTGCGGGTTCACTGATTCGCCCCTGCGCAGTATCTGCCTGATGGCCAGCCCGATGGCTTCGTGCATCAGGTCCTGTATCTCATGTTCGTTTTTCAGATGCGCTCCGCTTATTGGGGATATATACAGTGTATCGCTTTAAGCGGTGTGCATAAATACGTACGAAAAAAACCGCCCGGAGGCGGTTAAATAAGGGGGATGGCACCCCGGTCGGGCGGGATATCTCTGTCGCCGCCCGGCACCTCGTCCTCGTGACCGGGCTCGGGTATCCCGTCCGGCAGGGGCGTGGCGTCATCAGGCATCGGGTGTTCAGTCATGCAGCGCTCCCGCGGGGCTACTTCCCGCCCTTCTGCTTCATGGTGTCGCTGTCCCTGGTGTCTTTTTTGTTGCCCGCGGGCAGCTTGCTGTGGTCGGCGTCTTTGCCATCCTTCACATTTTTAACGTTACGGTCAGCCATGGTTACCTCCGTCACCCGGTATCGGGTAACGTTAAGTTTAGGTCCGTGACGGTATCTGACGTGAAGAATTCTCTGTTCTGTGACTTAAGCGTAAAAACGACCCGTTACGGGGCCGGCAAAAGCGTGGAGCCCCCCGTCTCCGTCATGCTGTCGTCCACGCACAGCCGGCAGATGGAGGCCCGTAAGCTGAGGTACTGTGACGCAATCTGATACGCGTGCCGGTAGTTAATGGCCGAGCCCAGAAACCGTCGCTCCGGGTGGTCTTCGAGGCATACGCACCCCTTCACGTGAAGCTGGTCCTGCTGCCCCATCCTGAGCAGATAATAAAACTGCCACATATCTCACCCTTCCTGTTAAAGCAGTCACTGTATGCCCGGTTATATAACGGACGGAATTAATTTCTGTTGCGATTTAAGCAGCCTGCAGGAGGCGGATAATACTCAGCGGAAAGAATACGCGCACAAAACCGGCAGTTATTTTGGGGGCATTCATTTCCAAAGTCAGTTCAGTGCTGTAACATGACTGCCGTTCGCGCTTCATTTTCTCCCGCTCTTTACGGGCGATAACGGCCTTCAGCCCACTGTCGTACCGGCATAAATGATTTTCCGCCTGTATTGCCCTCCCCCCCCGCCCCGCTTTTTCCGATTCTTAAGCTGTCCGCTCCGCGCCTCGTTTACTGCCATATACTTGATATCAGACGAAGAATTTACAGCCGGGGCACGCCGGTTAACCTCTTTCCATCGCCTGTTGCAACACACATTCAGCCAGGGGCCTTCACAGCATGAGAAATACGAATTCGGTCGCACACATTCAGGCCTACCTGTCTGGCACCGGTAACCGGTTTAAGTCAGAAAAAGAGACACTGGACGACATTATCCGCACCATCCTTGCAGAGGGAGTACCTGTCAGTAACAAAACCATTATCTTGCAGATCACGAGACGAATTACGGATGAAACGGACGGGGGCAGGCAGGAAACGTTGCGCGTACTTCTTCAGCTGGTCGTAGGATATACGCCAGACGACCCCGGCATCTGAAGGGGGACTTGCTGTCGGTCACGCGCGGCCGGTAGATGCAGGCCTGCACTTTCAGAGCGCTCTGACGCGGTCTGAAACGCTGCTTCCTTTCGTTTAGAGCAGCCACTGTATGCCTGAATACATCGCGGAGAAATGTCTGTGTCGGTTTAAGAACAGAACTATCGGAGAGTGTCGTCCCTGACAGGTTCTCCGGCCGGTACACGCCTGAGCGCGACCGCTGAGGTCATCTTCATCGTCGTCTTCCGGCCAGAGCCGGACTACGTCCTTTGGCGTCAGTTCTTCTCGTCGTTCAGGCCCGCAAGGGTCTGCAGGTACGGCACGTGCCGGACGGCCTGCTCCGGCTCGTGAAAGCTCTTCAGCCAGCTTCTGGCTTCGGATATTTCAGTGAGCCGGTTATCGCTGCCGCCGGCCTCCGCCATGTGTCCGAGCTCGGTAATAAGCGATTGCACGCTTATTTCCTTTTCGC
>NZ_BBOC01000122.1:0-11657 GCF_001485335.1 Type-D symbiont of Plautia stali
TCGTATTGTGTTGTCTTTTTTGTTTATACCATCGCATTGGTGCGAAGGGAGGGACTTGAACCCTCACGTCCGTAAGAACACTAACACCTGAAGCTAGCGCGTCTACCAATTCCGCCACCATCGCTCAGTGCTATGATATAAACTTTGTGATTATTGGTGCGAAGGGAGGGACTTGAACCCTCACGTCCGTAAGAACACTAACACCTGAAGCTAGCGCGTCTACCAATTCCGCCACCATCGCGTACCGTGCAACACCCTAAAGTATTGCTAACCACGGAGGCGCATTCTAGAGATTTTACTCATTGCGTCAATACATATTTCGCGACGATGAAACGATTGCTGCAAAAAACAACGTTTTTACCGCCGCGCTGATGTAATCGCGCCATTAACGCGTTTTGGCACCACGACCGTATACCGCGCGGTACACCTTAAAGCGCCCGGTTTGGGCCAGCACTTCATGGTTGCCGAAGGTTTCATCCAGAATTTGCGGATAAGGCAGGAAGGCGTTGGCGACGATACGCAGTTCGCCGCCGCTGTTCAGATGCTTCAGTGCACCGCGAATCAGCGTGTTGGCCGCGTCCAGACTGGTTTGCAGGCCATCGTGGAACGGCGGGTTGGAGATGATCATATCGAAACGACCGGTGACATCCGAGAAGACGTTACTGGCGAAGACTTCACCCTCTAACTCGTTAGCAGCCAGTGTGAGTTTACTGGCTTCAATCGCTGCTGCATGAACATCACATAACCACAGGCGCACGCGCGGTGAGATCTGTGCCAGTACTGTCGCCAGCACGCCGCTTCCGCAACCGATATCCAGCACTTTACCGCGTGCATGCGGTTCCAGCGTCGAGAGCAGCAGATCGCTGCCGATATCCAGACCATCGCGGCTGAACACGCCAGGGAGCGTATGGATAGTGAGATGCTCAATCATGTAAGTGTTGCCATAGCTGCTGGCATCGAAGCTTGGCTGCTTATCCAGACGACCATGATACAGTCCGCAGCGGCGAGCGCTATCGACTTTCTCCAGCGTTGCCCACGCTTCCAGCATGCCTTCTGCGCTGCGCACACCGGCGCGGTTTTCGCCGATGACAAAAATATCGCAGCCAACAGGCAGTAATGACAGCAAGTTCTGCAACTGGAACTGCGCTTCGGGCTTGTTTTTCGTCCAGTAATAAACCAGCGTATCGCAGCCAGCGACATCATCAGCAGTCGCTACCATGCTGTAAACCGCTCGTTCACCGAGGCGACGGCTCAGGTTCTGCCAGTGATGGTACTGCTGGGTATGCACACGTGTAGAGGCCGTTTCCAGCTGGGCAGGCAGGTCATCCTGCAGGTCGCCAGCAAAAAGCACATGGCGGGTGGTAAATTCATCACTGTGGCGCAGAATGACTTCGCTGGCCGGGGTAAAAGCAGACATGGAACACTCCTGTTAAATCAGAGCAGCGATTATATACACGTCATACTTCAAGTTACAGGTGCGTTGGCGACTCTCGCTCACCGAATCACTTACCTGAAGTAAGCTCATCGGACTCACTCCTTTTCCCTCCTTCCTGAACCAAGAGTAGGCCCCATGAGGGGACTCGAATTATTTTGGGTATTGTGCTTTGTTGGCGCATGTTCGATGGGTTTGCTAGCATAGCGTCGCATTCTGGCAGCATAACGGGTAACAGCATGAGTACAAGACGCGACTGGCTCCTACAGCAAATGGGGATTACGCAGTACCAATTGCGGCGTCCACGCGTGCTACAGGGCGAAATTGCTGTCACGCTGACGCCGGGTACGCGTTTGGTGATGGTGACTGAACAGGCTCCTGAGTTGCAAGAACCGCTGATTCGCGACGTGCTGCGCGTGCTGAACATCCAGCCTGCTCAGGTCATGACGCTGACGCCAGAACAGCTGCCCATGCTGCCCGAGCAGGTCGATTGTGCCGGCTGGCTAATGGGCGTGGAGAGCGAAGATCCCTTTAACGGCATCACCTTTACCACTGCCGTTTTCAACGAATTGATCAGCAGCGGTGCGGCAAAACGCGCCCTGTGGCAACAGATGTGTAACCATGACAACCATCTCTTTAGTCACCCCTGAAGACCAGCCGCTACTGCTGGCCATTGAACGCCGTAGCCACGCTTTTCCGTGGAGCGAGCAAACTTTTGCCAGCAATCAGGGCGAACGTTTTGTTAATTTTCGCCTGGAAGCCGAGGGTAAACTGGCAGGATTCGCCATCACCCAAGTGGTGCTGGATGAGGCCTCGTTGTTCAATATTGCAATCGATCCCGATTTTCAGCGCCGCGGTTATGCACGCCAGCTGTTACAGCATTTGATTGCTGAGCTGGAAGCGCGCGAAGTGATGACGCTGTGGCTGGAAGTGCGGGCCTCGAATCATCCGGCGATTGCACTGTACGAACAGCTCGATTTTCATCAGGTCAGTATCAGGCCCAACTATTATCCCACCGCCAATGGGCGTGAAGATGCCATCATCATGGCGCTAACGCTGTAAAAAGGGACATTATGCTAAACGACTGGGACTGCATCCTGTTCGATGCAGACGACACACTTTTTCATTTTGACGCCTATGCCGGTTTGCAACGCATGTTCGCCCGTTATGACGTGCAGTTCAGCGACCAGGATTACGCGGATTACCAGGCGATCAATAAACCGCTGTGGGTGGATTACCAAAACGGCACCATTTCAGCCTTACAGCTACAGACTCGCCGCTTCACGCTATGGGGTGAGAAACTCAGCGTGGCACCAGAAGTGCTGAACAGTGATTTTCTCGGAGCCATGGCGGAGATCTGCTTGCCGCTTGAAGGGGCTGCCGAGTTACTGAACACGCTGAAAGGCAAGGTGAAAATCGCCATCATCACCAATGGCTTTACCGCGTTGCAGCAGGCACGCCTGGAACGCACCGGTTTCCGTGACTTCTTTGATGAATTGATCATTTCGGAGCAGGTCGGTGTACCCAAGCCCGATGTGGCGATTTTCGATCATACATTGCAGTTACTCGGCAACCCAGATCGTAGCCGCGTGCTGATGGTGGGCGATACGCCAGAATCCGACGTTCTGGGTGGCATGAACGCGGGAGTGAAAACCTGCTGGATCGATCACGGCACACGCCCGCTGCCGGAACACATCACGCCAACCTGGCAGGTCAAAAACCTGGCGGAACTGCAGGCGTTGCTGACTAATAGCTAAAAGTATCTATTCACTGTTGATGTGCATTTATCGTAAAAAGCCCGCCGTGCGGGCTTTTTTTTGAAAGTATCTATGCATAAATCTATTCATGAATCTATTCATGAGATGATGGTTATGGTGGATTTGCAGAACTTCTTGCTAGCAGGACCGCTGAGTGCCGCCGAGCTGCTACAACGGTCGGGCGTGAGCCAGGCGACATTATCGCGTCAGTTGCGGCAACAGCCGCACATCATTAAATGGGGCCGGGCACGCGCCACTCGTTATGCTTTGCTTCGTCCGATTCAGGGTGAAAATCAATTTCCGCTCTACTGCATTTCCGCTCAAGGGCAGGCCATGTCAGCCGGTTATCTGTTGCCGACATGGCCACAAGGCAGTTGCCTGTATCTTGACCAGCATGAACGCGGTCATTTCTATGATGGTTTACCCTGGTTCTTACAGGACTTGCGACCGCAGGGATTTATTGGTCGTCAATGGGGCAGAGAACATGCAGCACAGCTGGGATTAAATGATGACATTCGGTTATGGAGTGATGAGCAGTGCTTAATGGCGCTGGCAAACGGTGGAATCGATATGCCGGGTGCGTTTCTCATCGGTGAGCGCCCTTACCAACGCTGGTTGCTGCAGGCGTCTCCGCAACCCATTCGCGAAGTGGAGAAAGTTAATCGCTATCCGCAGCTGGCGCAGCATGCGTTGAGTGGTGACGAGCCAGGATCGTCAGCAGGGGGGGAACAGCCCAAATTTCTCTGCTTTGCTGATACTCCAAACGGCGCCCGCCACTGCCTGGTGAAATTCACTGCCTCACGGCAAAGCGATAATGCTCAACGATGGCGTGATTTACTGCGCGCTGAGCATCTGGCACTACGGCATTTAAATGCCGGTGGCCTGGCCGCGGCAGATAGCCAGTTAATTGAAAGTGAAGATCAGCTTTTTCTCGAAGTGCAGCGTTTTGACCGTACGGGTGAGCGCGGTCGGCACGAGATGGCTTCACTGGAAGCGGTCAGTGCGGAATTTATCGGTCACCCACAGCACTGGCCTGATACGCTGCGAGAGTTACATCAGCAACGTCGTATTGACGATGAGTCGCAACATCGTGGCACCTTGCAATGGGCATTTGGTCGCCTGATTGCCAATAGCGATATGCATGCAGGAAATTTGTCGTTCTTCACCGGGCATGAGCCTTTTAGCCTGACTCCAGCTTACGACATGCTGCCGATGGCTCTGGCGCCCAATTCGCAGGGGCACATGCGTGAGGAAGTCAAACTGACGTTGGATTTCTCGTTGTCCGCTAAGGTATGGCGCGCTGCCAGCGCAATGGCAAAAACCTACTGGCAGGCAATTGAAAGTGATGAACAGTTCAGCCTCGGTTTTCGGCAAATTGCCGCACATGCCTTGCAGCAGTTAACTGCGTTAGCTGCAACGCTGAACAAAATGGCTTAACTCTTTTTTCATTCTCAGAGGTTGCGACCGCCTCTTCTTCCTCTTTGTCCTCTTTCACTGCGCGGCTGGCGGTGAGCAAGAACGGCGATTGCTGCCAACGGGTGCGGCGGTCGCGCAGCAAGGTACGGGTCAGGATGATGCCAATCGCCAGCGCCAGCAGCATCATCAGGCGCAGGATGTTGGTGGTGTTATCCACCTGGCGCGATTCGGTGACCAGTACGTGGGTATCGAGGGTGACGCGCAGGAAACCTTGTGGTCCCTCTTTGCCTTCCAGCGGCTGCACAATTTGATGATTGAAATAGCTACCGGCACGTTTGCCGTCCAACGCCAGACGGTCGCGCACGTTAATGTTTTCACCGCTGTGGGCCACCAGACTGCCGTCGTCGGCATATACCGAGGCATCCAGAATGCGGCTGTTATCCGTCATCTGATCCAGGATGGCTTCGATTTGTGTGCGGTTGTCGTCGCTGTTGTCCATCAGCGGTTTCAGGCTAAACGCCACCTGACGCGTTAAGGTGTGCGCCAGTTCTTCCACCTGTTCAGATCGCGCCATTTGATGGCCGAGACTGAACCAGGATGCCCCTTGCATCAGCACCACTAACAGGGCCAGCGAGATAAGAACAATCACCGTGCGATGCAGGCGAAATTTCAGTGCGGTTTTAACCATCAGGAACCCGTGTGACGTAACAGCAGAAAGGCTGGCAATTATGTTGCCAGAACCCGCGCAGACAAGGTAGCCTCTTGCGTGGTTTTGTTGTCCCTACAGGAGCTGTAATGCCAAATCGTCTTACCTGGTGCGATCTGCCCGCCGATGTTTCACTTTGGCCGGGTCTACCCCTTTCCCTCAGCGGTGATGAAGTGATGCCGCTGGATTACCGTGCCGGTCGTACTGGCTGGTTGCTGTATGGGCGTGGGCTCGATAAACAAAAACTGACCGATTATCAGCATCTGCTGGGTGCGGCGATGGTGATCGTCAGCGCGTGGAATGTCGATGAATACCAGGTGATTCGTCTGGCCGGTTCACTGACGCCGCGTGCCGCTAAACTGGCGCATGATGCCGGTTTTGATGTGGCACCGCTCGGCAAAATCCCGCATCTGAAAACCCCTGGGTTGCTGGTGATGGACATGGATTCGACCGCCATTGAGATCGAATGCATTGATGAGATCGCTAAACTGGCGGGCTGCGGCGATCAGGTATCTGAAGTGACCGAACGCGCGATGCGTGGCGAACTGGACTTCAAAGCCAGCCTGCGTGAACGCGTGGCAACACTGGCGGGTGCTGATGCCAACATCCTCAAACAGGTGCGTGATACGCTGCCGCTGATGCCGGGCCTGACCACGCTGGTGCAGAAACTGCAGGCGCTGGGCTGGCAGGTAGCGATTGCTTCAGGCGGCTTTACCTACTATGCCGATTATCTGCGCCAGACGCTGCACCTGACGGCAGCGGTGGCTAATGAGCTGGAAATGCGCGATGGCAAGCTGACCGGCGAAGTGCTGGGGCAGATTGTGGATGCCCAATTTAAAGCCGATACCCTGAAAAATCTCGCCGAACGTTATGAGATCGCCACAGAGCAAACCGTGGCGATTGGCGACGGCGCGAACGATCTGCCGATGATTAAAGCGGCGGGTCTGGGTATTGCTTACCATGCTAAACCGAAAGTGAATGAGCAGGCGTCGATCATCATCCGCCATGCCGATTTGATGGGTGTGTTCTGCATCCTGACCGGCAGCCTGATTCACGAAGAGCGTTAACAGAGGATTTGATTTGGCCAAAGCGGCAAAACGCGCCTTCGTTTGTAACGAGTGTGGCGCTGATTATCCGCGCTGGCAGGGGCAATGCAGCGCCTGCCAGGCGTGGAACACCATCACCGAGGTGCGCATTGCCGCCTCGCCCGCGGCTGCGCGCAACGACCGTCTGACGGGCTATGCCGGGAATGCCGGTACCAGTCGGGTGCAGAAGCTGTCAGAAATCAGTCTTGAAGCCTTGCCGCGTTTCTCCACCAGTTTTAAAGAGTTCGACCGCGTACTCGGTGGCGGCGTGGTGCCGGGCAGTGCGATTTTGATTGGTGGCAACCCCGGTGCCGGTAAATCCACTTTGCTGCTGCAGGTGATGTGTAAGCTGGCAGAAGGGATGAAAACCCTTTACGTCACCGGTGAAGAGTCACTGCAACAGGTGGCAATGCGTGCCCATCGTCTGGGATTACCCACCGAAAACCTGAATATGTTGTCGGAAACCAGCATCGAGCAGATCTGTCTGATCGCCGAGCAAGAGCAACCGAAGCTGATGGTGATCGACTCAATCCAGGTGATGCATATGGCGGATATCCAGTCTTCGCCGGGCAGCGTCGCGCAGGTGCGTGAAACCGCCGCTTACCTGACGCGCTTCGCCAAAACGCGCGGCGTGGCCATTGTGATGGTGGGGCACGTCACCAAGGATGGCTCGCTGGCCGGTCCAAAAGTGCTGGAGCACTGTATCGACTGTTCGGTGCTGCTGGATGGTGATGCCGATTCTCGCTTTCGCACCCTGCGCAGCCATAAAAACCGTTTTGGTGCAGTGAACGAGTTAGGCGTGTTCGCCATGACCGAGCAGGGCATGCGTGAAATCAGTAACCCGTCAGCTATTTTCCTGTCGCGCGGTGACGAAGTGACGTCCGGCAGCTCGGTGATGGTGGTGTGGGAAGGATCGCGCCCGTTGCTGGTGGAGATCCAGGCGCTGGTGGATCATTCGATGATGGGCAATCCACGCCGTGTTGCTGTGGGTCTGGAACAGAACCGCCTGGCGATCTTGCTGGCGGTGTTGCACCGTCATGGCGGCTTGCAGATGGCGGACCAGGATGTGTTCGTCAACGTGGTGGGTGGCGTAAAAGTCACGGAAACCAGTGCTGACCTGGCGTTGCTGCTGGCTATGGTGTCGAGCCTGCGTGACCGCCCGCTGCCACAGGATCTCGTGATCTTCGGCGAGGTGGGGTTAGCCGGTGAGATCCGCCCGGTGCCGAGCGGTCAGGAGCGTATTTCTGAAGCGGCCAAGCACGGTTTCAAACGCGCGATTGTGCCGGCGGGGAATGCGCCGAAGAAGACCATTGATGGCATGAAGGTGTACAGCGCCAAGAAGCTGGCGGATGCGCTGGCGATTTTGGACGAGCTGTAATATTGCCTTGTCGGCATAAATGCCGACCCTACAGTGAACCGTACACCATCAATGTAGGGTGCGCATTCATGCGCACCTTCACAAATGCACCACACCCCATTTTTTCCACGCAGGAGGCACCAAATGTCATCATTCGACTACCTGAAAACAGCCATACGCCAGCAGGGCCATACGCTGCAGCAGGTTGCAGATGCCAGCGGGATGACCAAAGGCTACTTAAGCCAGTTGCTGAATGCCAAAATCAAAAGCCCGAGCGCGCAGAAGCTGGAAGCACTGCACCGTTTTCTCGGGCTGGAATTCCCACGCCGGGACAAAACCGTTGGCGTGGTGTTCGGTAAGTTCTACCCGCTGCACACCGGGCATATCTATCTGATTCAGCGCGCCTGTAGCCAGGTCGATGAGTTGCACATCATCATGGGCCATGACGATCCGCGCGATCGTGAACTGTTTGAAAACAGCGCCATGTCACAGCAGCCGACCATCAGCGACCGTCTGCGCTGGCTGCTACAGACCTTCAAATACCAGAAAAATATCCGTATTCACTCCTTTGATGAAGAGGGGATCGAACCCTATCCGCACGGCTGGGATGTGTGGAGTGAAGGGGTGAAAAAATTCCTGTCCGAACAGGGGATTGAACCCGATTGCATCTATACCAGTGAAGAGCCTGACGCGGCGATGTATCAGCAACACCTCGGCATTCCTACCGTGGTGGTGGATCCTAACCGATCCTTTATGAACATCAGTGGCGGGCAAATTCGACAGGATCCGTTCCGTTACTGGGAGTACATCCCCACTGAAGTGAAGCCGTTCTTTGTGCGCACCGTGGCGATCCTTGGTGGGGAATCCAGCGGCAAATCGACGCTGGTGAACAAGCTGGCGAATATCTTTAATACCACCAGCGCCTGGGAGTATGGCCGTGATTATGTCTTCTCCCACTTGGGTGGGGATGAGATGGCGCTGCAATACTCCGACTACGACAAAATCGCACTGGGGCAGGCGCAGTACATCGACTTCGCGGTGAAATACGCCAGCAAAGTGGCCTTCATTGATACCGACTTCATCACCACCCAGGCGTTTTGCCTGAAGTATGAAGGGCGTGAGCATCCGTTCGTGCAGGCGCTAATTGATGAGTATCGTTTCGATCTGGTGATTTTGCTGGAGAACAACGTGCCTTGGGTGGCGGATGGCTTGCGTAGCCTCGGCAGCTCAATGGATCGCCGCGAGTTTCAGTCGATGCTGGTCACCATGCTGCGTGAAAACAACATTGAGTTCGTCCACGTGAAAGAGGATGACTACGATGCACGCTTCCTGCGCTGCGTCGAGTTGGTGAAACAGATGCTGGGGGGATGATCTTCACAGCCATAAAAAAGGCGCCCATTGGCGCCTTTTTCACATCATAACCATTACTTCGCCATACGCTTGTACTTGATACGCTTTGGCTCCAGCGCGTCAGCGCCGAGGGTGCGTTTCTTGTACTCTTCGTACTCGGTAAAGTTACCTTCGAAGAACTCCACTTTGCCTTCATCCTGATAATCGATGATGTGCGTGGCGATACGGTCAAGGAACCAACGGTCATGCGAGATCACCATGGCACAGCCTGGGAATTCCAGCAGGGCGTTTTCCAGCGCGCGCAGGGTTTCGATGTCCAGGTCGTTGGTCGGTTCATCGAGCAGCAACAGGTTGCCGCCAACCTGCAACAGTTTCGCGAGGTGCAGACGACCACGCTCACCACCAGACAGCTCACCAACACGTTTGCCCTGATCGGTGCCTTTGAAGTTGAAGCGACCGACATAGGCGCGGCTTGGCATCTCAACGTTGCCGACACGCATAATGTCCTGACCGCCCGAAACTTCCTCGAACACGGTTTTCGAATTGTCCATGGCGTCACGGAACTGATCCACTGACGCCAGCTTGACGGTTTCGCCCAGCTCGATGGTACCGGAATCTGGCTGTTCCTGACCGGACATCATGCGGAACAGCGTGGATTTACCCGCACCGTTTGGACCGATGATGCCAACAATCGCACCCTTCGGCACAGAGAAGCTCAGGTCATCAATCAGGACACGATCGCCATACGATTTATTCAGGTTGGTCACTTCCAGCACTTTATCGCCAAGGCGCGCACCAGGTGGAATGAACAGTTCGTTGGTTTCGTTACGTTTCTGGTATTCGGTGTTGTTCAGCTCTTCGAAGCGCGCCAGACGGGCTTTGCCCTTAGACTGACGGCCTTTCGCGCCCTGACGAACCCACTCCAGCTCTTTCTCAATCGACTTACGACGAGCCGCTTCAGAAGAGGCTTCCTGCGCCAGACGCTGATCTTTCTGCTCCAGCCAAGAGGAGTAGTTACCTTCCCACGGAATACCTTCACCGCGGTCCAGCTCCAGAATCCAGCCTGCAACGTTATCCAGGAAGTAACGGTCGTGCGTAATCGCTACCACGGTGCCTTCGAAGTCGTGCAGGAAGCGTTCCAGCCAGGCCACGGATTCTGCATCCAGGTGGTTAGTCGGTTCGTCCAGCAGCAGCATGTCTGGTTTTTCCAGCAGCAGGCGACACAGCGCAACGCGGCGGCGCTCACCACCGGACAGGTTGCCAATTTTGGCATCCCAGTCTGGCAGACGCATCGCATCAGCAGCACGGTTCAGCTGGGTGTCGAGGTTGTGGCCATCGTGTGCCTGGATCACCTCTTCCAGACGCCCCTGTTCTGCCGCCAGCTTGTCGAAATCCGCATCCGGATCAGCGTACAGGGCGTACACTTCATCGAGACGTTTCAGCGCGCCAACCACTTCAGAAACCGCTTCTTCCACAGATTCACGCACGGTGTGCTCTGGGTTGAGTTTGGGTTCCTGTGGCAGATAGCCCACTTTGATGCCCGGTTGTGGGCGTGCTTCCCCTTCGATATCGGTATCGATACCGGCCATGATGCGCAGCAGGGTGGATTTACCCGCGCCATTCAGGCCGAGTACACCGATTTTGGCGCCAGGGAAGAAGCTAAGAGAGATGTTCTTCAGGATGTGACGCTTCGGCGGAACCACTTTGCCGACGCGATGCATGCTATAGACGAATTGAGCCACGTTGTAATGAGCCTCTGGTCTGTGAATGGTGGAACTTCAGATGGTGAAGTTTAGCCGTTTTCACCCGGCAATCACAGCCGCATGGCGTTGAATCTTCTGGAGTGGGGCAACAGAGCCGATAACTGATTGATTCTCACTCAACAGTCGCTATGCTGCTTTTTTGCCTGAAAACGGAGGGAGTTCGATGAAAGTGCTGATTGCTGCAGATGAACATGCCTGGGGTGGATTGATTCCTGCGATCCGCCAGACGTTACCTGATATGGAATTTATCGCCTCGGCGGGCCATGCGGCGGAGAGCCTGGCCGGTTTCGATGCGCTGATCCCCGGCATGTGTCGTGTGGATGCACGGCTGATTGCCACCGCCGATCGGCTAAAGCTGATTCAGCAGGCGGGCGTCGGGCTGGAAGGTGTTGATCTTGCGGCGGCAAAGCAAGCCGGCATTATGGTGGCGAATGTCCCTTCCGATAATTCAGGCAATGCCGATTCAGTGGCGGAGCTGGGTATCTGGATGATGATTGGGCTGGCGCGTCGCCAGCATGAGATTGCCGATTGCCTGGCACAGCAGAGGTTAGGACAGCCAATTGGCCTGGGACTGATGGGGAAAACCGTCGGGCTGGTAGGATTAGGTGGCATCGGCAAAGCGCTGGCGAAGCGCCTTGCCCCATTTGGCATGCGTATGATTGGCGTAAAACGCGAGGCGGATGAAGCCTTTGCGCGTCAGCATCAGCTCGACTGGCTCGGCACAATGTCGCAGCTACCGGAACTGCTGCAGCAGGCGGACTTTGTGGTGCTCAGCCTGCCAGACAACGCCG
>NZ_BBOC01000123.1:0-11501 GCF_001485335.1 Type-D symbiont of Plautia stali
GGAAAACATTCGACAAATATGATTTGGCTCATTTTAATCATGACGATGAAGCATCGATTATTAACTTTGCAAAACATGCTCTTTGATTAGCCCGGCCACCGCGCCGGGTTTTTCATGCCACCGGCAACCAACCCGTCCTGACCAGTTCCGCAGCATCCCTGTAGACCCCCTTCCCGATCACGTTCGTTTCCCGCCGTCGCATCTCCTCCAGTTTCTCCGATAGCGTGTATTCAGTTATTAGCTCATCACTGAATTTTAGTTCCAGCACCGCCGAGCCGATTGCGGTGGCGATCATCACTGCACGTTCTTCTTAAAGTTCCATACGTCACCCGCTCAATTTTCACCCAAATCAGCGTATCACAACTGCGACTTTGCGGGCTTTTTAGTGACTGCTCATCCACATCGTGCTCATCAGAGAGCAAAAGATGATCAGTTGTATCTAATTCCACTAAAGCGCGTATGCTCACCGTATCAGCATTGGCTGATTGTAGAATTTCCCTTTGCAAGAATTTCATGCCTGTGTAACGCAGGCTTTTTTACGCCTCATTCTTCGCGCTTCGCTTTTATTTGTTTTTTCACATTGCGTTCCCCTTGCCTGCAACTACACTAAAGTCCACATCGAACAAGTCTGGTGCTCCTACCACCAGGCAAGTGAGAAGAAGCCCGCCACCGAGCGGGCTTTTTTTCGTCCGTAAAAAATAAAATCCCTTCTAAATCATTCTGCTAAACTCGCCTCATAATTTATTTATCATTTTGCTATTGCCATTGATTTAGCATAACGCTAAATTACAACTCATCAGCGGGATGCTGGTGAACAGCGAAACGGATAACACGCTCTTTTAACAACGGTGACGGATCACCTACGTGGCTGAAAAGCCAATTAGTACCAAAGCGTGAGTTTTGGGATGGGAAAGTGTAGCCCACGGAGGCAAGCCGAAGATAAGCACCGGCGCCCATCACTAAAATTCACTCAGGAGGTATCTATGACACGCAGAACTCAATTCAGTGGTTCAGCTGCAGGTCGTCGCAGGGAACGCCGTGCTGGCCTCCAGAGCGAAGCCAGCAACAGTTCAGAAGTAATGCACCGCCCTACTCCAAATCGTGTCGTGTTGCAGTGCAAACGCAGGGCGACACCGAGCGTTAATCGCGCAGTCGATACCGAGACGGATTATCACAAGCAGATTCTGGCGGGTGCCGCGGCATATGTTGAATACCGCATCAGTAGCAAATTTCAGAAGGTCAACAACGAAGCGGGTCGTCAGATTCATGCGGTGCAGAAAATGCGAGGCAAGTCGATCCCACTGATATGAGGTGAGTAAAGTTGAATGGTCTGAACTGCCAACACATTGCGCTGGCATTTAAAATGTTCAGTTCTTAGGAAGAGTTTTATCAGAAGCTTCACTTACACCGGTAATATCATTAAGACCGTCATGATTAATTTCTTCGTCAGCACCATCAACCGCTCTGGAGATGCTCAACAAATTTTGAAGTTCGCTTAACAATAATGCAGCATCTGACTTCAACACCTCATCGGTCTCTACTGAATCAATAACTGTGTTGATAGCTTTATTTGCTCCCTCTATCATCTCGGTAACGCCGCCCTGCTTCCCTACAGCTAAAACAAGTGCACTTATCAGTAGGGATTGAGCTTCAACACGGGCTGTTAATTGTTTCATCTCCGCATCAATGTGGGAAATTTTGGCAAGCATGCTTAAGACAACGTTTTTCATGTCATTGACCCCATAAAACTTGGATCATAACTTCAGAAAGGAGCGCTGCAAACAACATAGTTCCTAAAATTTCTAACCCGTCTCATGCCAAATTTTTGAAACCTAAAATGTGTTCACTTTTCATCAACCGATAAAAATAGAGCAACATCAGCCACTTGCTCACTTTCGCCGACAGCGTTCGGAACACTTGCGAACCTCATCCCAGCACTTTTCCCATTTTTTACGCCAAGTAAAGGGGCGGCCACAAACTGTGCAAATTTTGGTTGGGAGTTCGTTTTTATTCACGGTGTTCCTTATGAGATTTGGCCTCAACAAGAATCAGCGGACATTTCCTCACTTTACAGGCTTGTGAATAGGCCAATTCACATACATCGCACAAGCTTCTAAATTCTGTCTGATATTCGTACTCCATGTAATAACGAAAATTTCCACCATTAGTATCTGTGCGCCAGAAACGGAGTGGCTCCAGTACTTCGTCAAGCTGCCTGAATGTCAGGCCTGTCGGGTTGTGAAAACCCACTCTAACGCGATATGTAGTCATGTTTTGATAATCCCTAACCCTCTGATTCGTTACAACCCGGTAATTAATCTCGCTGTGATAGGGATTTCCTAAATGCACCCGCCTCCGAGCGGGTATTTTTTTACCGGCAGGAGAAGGAAATGAGTGAAACAACGGATTTAGCAGTTCTGGAAATTAAGCCAGAACAGGCGCCCACGCTGTATGTTCCAAACGGCCTTGATTCTTACCTCGACCAGATCCGCGACTCAGTGAAAGAAGTTCCGGATCTGACCACTGTCAAAGGGCGCACCCGTGTGGCATCGCTGGCGGCCCAAGTGTCGCGTAGCAAGACAGCTATTGAAAAACCGGGCCGCGATTACCTTAAGCGCCTGAAGGAATTGCCAAAGGAAGTCGAGGCAGAGCTGCGCCGCTTCGTGACCGAGTGTGACGCCATTCGCGATGAAACGCGCCGCCCGCTTACCGAATGGGAGCAAGCTGAAGACGAGCGCAAGCAGGCATTGAAGCAGCGCCTGGTCACCCTCCGCGCGCTGGCCGATGTGATTGACGACGCCGGGAACTACCTTCCGTCCACTGACATTCAGGCCCGTCTCAGCGAAGCCAAAGCAGTGACGCTGGATGACACCTGGCAGGAAATCGCAACCGAAGCAGGCGTGGCAAAGGATGCCACAGTGCAGAAGCTGGAAGCCGCCGCCATCGTCGCCAAACAGCGTGAGGATCAAGCCGCCGAACTCGAGCGCCTCCGCAAAGAAGCGGAAGAGAAAGCGCGCCGCGATCACGAAGAGAAGTTGAAGAAGGAAGCCGCTGAAGCCGCCCGCCGTGAAGCCGAACAGAAAGCACAGGTTGAGCGTGAAGCAGCCGAACGCCGCGAAGCAGAGCTGAAGGCCATGGCAGAACAAGCCGAGCGTGACCGTATCGCTGCACAGGAACGTGCAGAGCGCGAAGCCAAAGAAGCGCAAGAGCGCACCGCACGACTGGCGCAGGAAGCACGTGAGCAGGCTGAACGCGAGAAGCAGGCAGCCATCGCCGATGAGCAGCGCAAGGCTAAGGCAGCGGAGGATGCTCGCTTGGCTGAAGAGAAACGCATAGCCGACGAAGCCGCCAAGCGAGCAGCTAACGACACGCACCGCAAAGCAGTGGGCACCGCCGTAGTTAACGCGCTGATCGCTAACGCTGGCCTGTCACGCGAAGCAGCTATCGCCACTCTGGTAGCGCTGAAAGACGGCCTGATTCCTCACACCACCATCAATTACTGATCACCCAATCTAACCAACACCAAGGAACCCACGATGTCATATGCAATCGCGGGCGATGCCATCGTGGCTCGCCCTAGCTTTACCACGCCTGTAACCAACCAGTTCACATTCAAATTATCAGGTGCAGACGTTATGCACTGGCAGCCTAAAAGCCGCTTACAGCAGCTTTGGGAGCGTTTGGTGGAAGTCATCACGCAGGACGGCAACCCATGAAATCAGAACAAAAAGCCGAGCAGTACCAGAAGCTACAGGAAACGTGGGATCGCCAGCGCGCCGAACTGCTGAAGCGCTCTAACGGCTTCACCTTCATCAACGCTTTTTTGCAGCGCCTGATCATGGGGGAACGCAAATGAAATTCCGCCTGCACGACAAAGACGGCAAAGAGGTTCAGGCCATTGCCAACAGCCTGCCGGATGACGAACTGCAGATCATCACGGCGCGTGTTGACGACATCATGAGTAAGCGCGGCATGAGCCCTATTGTGGCGCCAGCCTGCGCATTGATGCTTCGCCACTTCGACCACGAAACTATGGGCATGTTCGACATGGATGATGAGCTGGAAATGGCAGCTGACGCATTCATGCGGGACATGATGATCACCGCAGCGAAGCGCGAGCGGGCAATTGAAATCTGGAAGCACAAACACAGTTACGACGAGGTGGCCTAATGTCAGGTGAACTAACCATCACCGCCAGTGTTCTGGCAGAAAAAGGGATTGATGTGGCGACGTGGAGCGCCCTCAAAAACAGTATTTACCCAGGCGCTAAGGAAGAGTCAGTAATGATGGCGCTGGATTATTGCCGAGCGCGCCAACTCGATCCTCTCTTGAAGCCTGTGCACCTTGTACCGATGAGCGTTAAAGACCAAAAAAGCGGTAAGAACGAATGGCGTGATGTTGTCATGCCTGGCATCGGGCTGTATCGCATTCAGGCTGACCGTTCAGGCGATTACGCAGGCGCTCATGAGCCAGAGTTTGGCCCAGATGTCACCCAGACGCTTAATGGTGTTGAGGTCACTTTCCCGCAATGGTGCAAGTACACCGTATGCAAACGAATGCCAAGCGGTGAGATCGTCGAGTTCAGCGCAAAGGAATATTGGACAGAGAACTACGCCACTGCAGGCCGCGACACCTCAGCACCGAATGCTATGTGGAAAAAGCGACCATATGGACAGTTATCAAAATGCGCCGAAGCGCAGGCACTGCGTAAGGCTTGGCCTGAGATTGGTCAGCAGCCAACAGCTGAAGAGATGGAAGGCAAGACACTGGATGTCAACGACGTTCGCGAAGTTACCTCACAGCGCGTACTGGAATCACAGGCGTTAATGGCTAGCAGTGCAACGCTTCAGGCAATCAGCGACCTTCTGATGAAACTCGATAAAGATTGGGATGATGATTTCCTGCCTCTCTGTCGTTCCATCTTCAAGCGTGAAATTTACGAAGCCAACCAACTAACCGAAGAGGAAGCGCAGAAAGGATTTAACTTCCTCACTAAGCGCGCACCGGAGGCGGCATGACTCCCGAAATTATCCTTGAGCGCACAGGGATTGATGTGCGAAATGTCGAACAAGGCGGAGAAGACTGGATACGTCTTCGCCTTGGGGTGATCACCGCCTCTGAAGTTTCAAACGTGATCGCCAAACCACGAAGTGGCACCGCATGGACTGAGATGAAGAAATCGTACTTCCACACATTGATCGCCGAAGTTTGTACCGGCGTATCACCGGAAGTAAATGCCAAATCTCTGGCATGGGGCAAGCAGCACGAAATGGACGCGAGAACGCTGTTTGAATTCACTTCAGGTGTGCAAGTTTCTGAAGCACCGATCATTTACAGGGATAGTTCGCTGCGTACCGCATGTTCACCAGACGGGCTATGCAGTAATGAGTTTGGCCTTGAGCTTAAGTGCCCTTTCACCTCTCGCGACTTCGTTAAATTCCGCCTTGGTGGTTTCGATGCCATTAAGTCTGCATACATGGCGCAGGTGCAATACAGCATGTGGGTAACGGGTAAAAACGCGTGGTTCTTTGCTAATTACGATCCTCGAATGAAGCGCGAAGGCATTCACCACGTCGTTGTTGAGCGTGATGAAAAGTACATGGCTGATTTTGATGAGCAGGTGCCAGATTTCATCGAAAAAATGGATTTGGCACTCGCTGAAATTGATTTTGCATTCGGCGATCAATGGAGATAGCTAAGGAAAACAACATGCGTGAACGTGGAATTATTTTTAACGACGAAATGGTTCGTGCAGTTCTGGAAGGCAGCAAGACGCAGACGCGCCGGATCATCAAGGGTTGCCCAACTGTCCAAGATGGCTGGTATCCAGACCGCTACAACAATTCGGAAGAGTGGACGTTTTGGGGTCCGCGTGGTTCCGCTGATGCTGGTCGCTGCACACTGCCTTTTGTTAAATGCCCGTTCGGTGCAGTAGGTGATCGCCTGTGGGTGCGTGAGACGTGGCAGGCAATTTATGACTACACCGACGAGCATGGGAATGTTGAAGAGCGCCGTTATGCACAAAGCATCCCTAAGCAGAAATCATATTGGCATCCGGTTTATGCAGCGGCGTGGGGAAATGAGGATCGAGAGACGCGCGGCTTCCCATGGTGCCCATCCATCCACATGCCGCGCTGGGCTTCCCGCATAACGCTAGAGATTACCGGCGTTCGTGTGGAGCGGTTGAACAATATCAGTGAAGAGGATGCGCAATCTGAGGGTGTACAGCAGCTGCGCGGGGGATTCTGGCGTCACTACCAACCAGGATGGACACAGCACCAGCTGAGCGCGCGTGGTTCATTCCTTACTTTGTGGGATTCCATCTACGGAGAGGAAAGCTGGCAGGCTAACCCTTGGGTGTGGGTGATCGAGTTTAAGCGCGTAAAGGGCGGCAGCGATGATTAGCGATGAGCGTCTTGAGCAAATAAGCCAGTGCAGTGACGTTGCTACCCTGTTTGCATATGAGCAGCGTCAGATGGCGCGGGAGTTGCTGGAGCTGCGCAAGGCGTTTAGTGAGCCTGTATGTTGCATAGAGCCACCTGAGCTTGATTATCTTTCCCATGGGGATGATGCACGCGTTTACTGGCCTAAAGCAGCAGAGCATGGCGACATACTCCTCTACCGCAAGCCCACCGACAGCACCACTTGAGTGCTCACCTACCGACAGCAATAAACTTTCTTATGATTTAGGCGATAATTCTTGTGCGGGAACTTGCCCGAATCAAGAAGGAAAATGACATGACCGAACAGCAGCAAATGCGTCGAGAACCAAGGCCGGCTAAGTGCCCATACTGTGGTTCAGATCGGGTGGCCAAGGAAAAGATAATGGGAAATCAAACTGGCGATTGGATATGTGGATCTTGCAAAGAAACTTGGTCCATAAAATACATCCCTCAAGAATAAGTGCCATCAAAGCATATAGACCTCGCCAAGGCGGGGTTTTTTATTGCCTGGAATTCTATGAAACAGCGAATTTACGGCGACAAAGAGCCCGCCCATCTCGTCGCCGCCAACAAAGTACTGGATGCACACCAAGCCAGGTATGGCGAGGGCAATAAGCACCATCCCATCAGATATTCCATCGCCTACCGCGGCAAACACTATCAGGTCGAAGTCATCACCCGGCGCACCACCATGGCAGCGACGGTGATTACCGGTGCCCGCAGCCTCAGCCGATTATCGGAGTTCGTATGACCAATCCATATGTTGCGGCGCTGGAAGCGCTGCGCGCTCAGCCTACCCACAAGCTTAAGCAGGTTGGAGACCAATGGCGCACCCCTGACCAAATATGGTGGGGCATCAATTCGCTGTACGGCCCTTTCGTTCTCGACCTCTTTGCGGATCGCGAGAACAACAAATGCGAGGCGTATTACACCGCAGAAGATAATGCGCTGACGCAGGACTGGTCAGCCCGCCTGGCGGAACTGAACGGCGCAGCGTATGCGAACCCGCCCTACAGCCGCGCCAGCGAATACGATGGTCAGTACATCACCGGCATGCGACACATCATCGCCCACACTATGGCAATGCGCGAGCTGGGCGGACGCTATGTCTATTTCATTAAAGCGGCAACCGCCGAGACCTGGTGGCCGGAAGAAGCGGATCACGTTGCCTTTGTGCGCGGTCGCATTAGTTTCGACCTGCCTGAATGGTACCAGCCAGAGGAAGGCCAGCCAGCAGAATCATCAGCCGGGTTCGGCGCGGCGATCGCGGTGTTCGATAAGAACTGGCGCGGCCCGAAAATGGACTATGTAGGCCGGGAGGAGCTGGAGATGCGCGGCTCGGCAATGATGTCGATGATTGAGCGCGCGGCAGTCAAGATGGCGCGACAGATTCAGCCCCAAAATATTCCTGAAATAATTCCTGAGACCGCCAATAAGGTCTGGCCCGCTGAAGTTAAGCTGATTGCCGGGCAGATCCCCGCACTTCATTCAATTGAAGAAGGCCATCATCAGAAGGTAATGCAGCACATCAACCGCATGCTGCTTGAACGCCACCCATCAGCCGAAATCATCACCGCAGCTCAGTCGATAACCGCATCGTTTGGAGAACAAGTCCTATGAGGGAAATCATCGTCGATAACTTCGCCGGCGGCGGCGGAGCCAGTACCGGTATTGAAATGGCTACTGGCCGCAGCGTGGACATTGCCATCAACCACGACGAAAACGCGATCGCCATGCACACCACCAACCATCCGGACACGCTGCACTACTGCGAATCGGTGTTTAATATTGACCCGGTCGCGGCGACTTCTGGCGCGCCGGTTGGACTGGCCTGGTTCTCCCCCGACTGCCGCCACTTCAGCAAAGCGAAGGGCAGCAAGCCTGTTAAAAAAGAGATTCGCGGCCTGGCTTGGATTGTCATCCGCTGGGCACTGGCGAAGCGCCCGCGCGTTGTGATGCTTGAAAACGTGGAAGAGTTTAAAACGTGGGGGCCGCTGCTAGACAGTGAAGACCGTCCGGATCCGGCGCGAGCGGGAGAAACCTTCGCGGCATTCGTTGGCATGTTGAGCACCGGCATTCCGGCGGATCATCCGGCGCTGGATGAGGTGTGCGACTTCCTGCAGATCGGCCGCCACAGTGGAGACGCCCGCCGCCTTGTCGCCGGATTGCGCTATACGGTCGAATACCGGGAGCTGCGCGCCTGTGATTATGGCGCGCCAACTATCCGCAAACGCTTCTTCATGGTGATGCGCTGCGACGGTCAGCCAGTGACGTGGCCACAGCCATCGCATGGTGATCCAAAAAGCCTGGCTGTGCAGTCAGGACATTTGAAGCCATGGAGAACCGCGGCTGAATGCATCGACTGGTCAATTCCCTGCCCCAGCATTTTTGGACGCAGTAAGCCGCTGGCCGAAAATACGATGAAGCGCATCGCTCGCGGCATTCAGCGCTTCGTAATCGACAACCCAACGCCTTTCATCGTGAAGTGCAATCACACCACCAGCAAAGGCGGTTATGACTGTTTCCGGGGCCAGTCACTGGATGACCCACTTCAGACGATTACCCGCAAGCATGGGTATGCCGTGGTCGCGCCGATTTTTGCTGGTACCGGTGGATCAACATTTCAAATGAAGCCGCGCCCGGTTGATAAGCCTTTTTTTACGCTGCTGACTCAGAACCGCACCAACATTGTCTGCCCTATGCTTGCGCCGGTCATCTCCCGCCAGTTCGGTAACAGTGTTGGTCACCCGGTTGATGAACCAGCGGGAACGGTCACAGCTGGCGGCGGCGGGCATAGCGCGTTAGTCGTGCCCACAATGATTCAGATGGGGTATGGTGAGCGCCCCGGACAAGCGCCGCGCGTTCTCGATATAGACAAGCCAGTTGGAACCATTACCGCCGGGGGCAATAAGTTTGCCCTCGCGACCGCTTTCCTCGCCAAACACTTCGGTGGCAACTATACCGGCCCGGGCGCCGCGTTGGATGGGCCAGCGCATACGGTGACCACCACCGATCATCATGCGCTGGTTACGTCGAACCTGATTAAGTTTCGCGGTACCAACACCGGCCAACCTACCGACACGCCGCTGCACACCATCACCGCCAGCGGCACCCACCTGGGCGAAGTGCGCGCCTTCCTGATGAAGTACTACGGCAACGAGGAAGGCGGCGTTGGCCTGACTGAGCCCCTTGGCACCGTCACTACGAATGACCGTTTCGGTCTGGTCACGGTTGACGGCACGGATTACCAGATAGTCGATATCGGTATGCGCATGCTGCAGCCTCACGAACTCTACGCGGCGCAGGGCTTCCCTTCCTGGTATGTGATTGATCAGGACTTTCGCGGCAAGAAGTACGCCAAAGACAAACAGGTTGCCCGCTGCGGCAACGCGGTACCGCCGCCATTCGCAGAAGCGCTGGTTCGCGCCAATCTACCTGAAATGTGTTCACCGCTCGCGCAGGAGAAAATCGCATGATGTCACCACAAACTGAAAACGCGCTCCGGGCGGTAGCGTGCAAGTGCCGGTCAGATATATTGGCCGCGCTTGAAGGTAAGCCGCGATCGGAACGCGACGGCATCATTACCGCCATTCTCGACCGCCACGCCAAAACTATTGATTGCCTGCCGCCAAATACGTTCAGGCCTAAAGCCTGGCTTATCCACTATGTGCGGCGAATTGATAAAGAAATGCGGACGGCAAAATGACTGCCACATGCGATGAAGTCGACACGGGCTGGGTTATCACAAACCTGGCCCTTTTTATTGCCCTGCTGCTGGCGTGGCTTTGGCCGCCTAAACAATAAATTTTGAAATGCAGCCACTTTCCACCCGCTACCCATTTGTAGCCATATACCAACATCCGGAGAGCCAATGGAAAACCTTATTCAACTGACACCCAATAAATGGGTGTCCGAGTCCGTTCTCACCACAGTAACCGGCATGACCAAACACATGATCCAGCACGCCCGCCGCTCTACCTGGATGGAAGGCCGCGAGTATAAGCATGTATCACCAGACCTCGCGCCGAAAGAAAACAGCACCATCATGTATTGCCTGCCAGAGATAAATCATTGGATCGAGAAGCAGCGCCCAGCGATCCGCAGAAAAATTTCTGCTTAAATGGCGGCTCCATCAACAACCGAGGAAAGCGAATGGCAAGCTATCCAACCGGCGTAGAGAACCATGGAGGGTCTCTACGCATCTGGTTTATATACCAGGGTAAGCGAGTAAGAGAGAGTCTTGGCGTGCCGGACACACCCAAGAACAGGAAGATGGCAGGAGAGCTGCGCACGTCGGTGTGCTATGCGATCAAGACGGGTAATTTCGACTACAGCAAACAGTTTCCGGATTCAGCTAATGTCGAAAAGTTTGGAGGGAAAAGGCAGCCAGTGACGTTGTCACAGTTAGCCCAAAAGTGGATGTCGCTGAAAGAGCTTGAACTGACGAAAACGGCGCGCATCCATTACCACTCGTATATCAGATCGGTGTTTGAGGTGCTCGATGAGCAAAGGTTTGCGAACAGCGTTACACAGGAAGGTATGCTTCAGGCAAGAAAGATGCTTTTGAATGGGTATCAGCGACCCAGGGGAAGAGACCATCGGCCATTGGAGGGAAGAAAGGCAACAACAGTGAATGGATACATCGCCTGCATGAAGGGTATGTTCTCGTTTGCAGTGCGGAATGGTTATATGGATCAAAACCCGCTTGATGGGGTATCACCACTCAAGAAGGAAAGGCCAAATCCTGATCCGCTTACCCGTGAAGAGTATGAGCGAGTATTAGATATGTGCCCCTCTGAACAGATGCAGAACATGATCATATTCGCAGTGAACACCGGGATGCGACACGGGGAGATTTACGCTTTAGCTTGGGAAGACATCGACACGGTCAACTGGACGGCAAAAATTGTCCGCGGCGAAGCGTTAGCTAATCACTTCACGCCACCAAAGACAGAGTCAGGGATCCGTACGGTTCAGCTGTCAGTTCCAGCGATTGATGCTCTTAAACGCCAGATGTCGCTGACACGAATGGGTAAGCAGCACGAAATCAAGGTTCAT
>NZ_BBOC01000124.1:0-11449 GCF_001485335.1 Type-D symbiont of Plautia stali
CTCGCCCCTAACACTTTCCGCGCTTCCCTTGCCACGTTCGCCATCTCGTCACTTAACTCCAGCAGTTCAGGCTCCAGCGCCGCGATATCACTCTCCTGATGCAAACTCTTCTCCAACTGCTGGCACAGCTGTTTCAGGCGAGGCACGCCGCTGTAGCTGGCGCTGCCGTGCAGCTTATGGATAATCTCGCGCAGCCCCGCCACATCATTGCTCGCAATAAAATGCTCCACGCGTTCTTCCACTTCGGGCAGAAAATCCAGCAGCATTTGCAGTAAGTCGCGCGCCAAATCCGGCTTGTTGGCTGCCTGGCGCAAGGCCAGCGTCCAGTCGAGAGACGGTGCGACGTTCGGCTGTGTTGGCTGAGCCGGGACGCTATTCGGTGCATAACGTTGCAGCAGTTGGTTCAGCTTGTTTTCATCGATGGGCTTCGCCAGATAGTCGTTCATGCCTGCGCCAATCAACTGTTCGCGCTCACCATCCAAAGCATGTGCGGTGACGGCCACAATTGGTGTATTGGCGTGCAGCGGCAGGCTACGGATGATTTCACTGGCACGAATCCCATCGATATCGGGCATCTGAATATCCATCAGGATCACATCCAGCTTGTGCAACCGCGCCTGGCGGATCGCCTGTTCCGCGTTGTCGCACAATATGATGTGCTGCACCTGCTCCTCCAGCAGTGCGCCAATCAGTTTCAGGTTGGCAGGGTTGTCGTCCACCGCCATCACCGTCAGCGGTTGGCGAGCACTGCGCGCCGGCACATTGCTGTCTCGACTGTGCAAATCCAGCAGCATCGGCAGCAGGCGCGTCAGAGAGATGGGTTTAGCAATGCATCCCGCAATGCCACGCACACGAAGGTCGTCCGCAAACAGCATCATTTCGCTTGGCAGCGCCAGCAGCACCGAATCGGCGCGTGATCGCAGACGCTCAATCAATGCATCAGACAGGGTCGCGGGATGGGGTTCATTAACCGGTAATCCCATTAGCAGCAGCGGGAAATCTGCGTCGGGCATCTCTTCCAGCGTGGCGAAATGCTGCACCTGCAACGGCGTAATGCTGAGCATCTCCTGCACCGCTTTGGCGACCGCAGCATGGGGTTCGATGTAAGCAAGCGGCACGGGGCGCAAATCATCCAGCATACGAGGAATCGGCGGTGCATTCGGGTTGAGATCGAGATGGATATGCACCCAGAAGGTCGATCCCTGATTATGCCGGCTGTGGAAGGCGATCTCGCCGCCCATCTCACTCACCAGTTTCTGCGTAATCACCAGACCTAAACCCGTGCCGCCATGACGGCGCGAGATACTGGCATCCGCCTGACGAAACGCCTGGAATAGCTGCGACTGCTGCTGCTCAGAGATACCTATGCCGGTGTCATGAACCTGCAGTTCCAGCTCTACGCGTGTGGTGCTGATACTGCGCAGTTCTACGCGTAAATCGATGTGGCCGCGTTCGGTGAACTTGATCGCGTTACCCAGCAGATTGATCAGGATTTGCTGCAAACGTAACGGGTCACCAATCACATTGTCTGGTACCTGTTTCTCCAGGCAAACGGTGATTTCCAGACCTTTTTCATGGGCCGAGGGTGCCAACAGCACCAGGGTTTCATCCAGCGTGGCACGCAGCGGAAACGGGATCGACTCCAGCACCAGCTTGCCCGCTTCCAGCTTCGAGAAGTCGAGCACATCATTAATAATGCTCAGCAGGTTGTTGGCGGAACGTTCGATGGTGATCATGTAATCGCGCTGGTTGGTGCTGAGGCCAGTTTTCAGCATCTGACGCGTAAAGCCAATCACACCATTTAGCGGCGTACGCAACTCGTGGGACATGTTGGCGAGGAATTCTGATTTGATACGCGCCGCTTCCTGGGCGCGCTTTTTCGCCAGATCCAGCTCGACGTTTTGAATCTCCAGCTGTTCCAGCGTTTCGCGTAAATCGTAGGTCGCCTGATCGATATTTTGCTGCATCTCTTCGTGATAGGCGGTCAGCGACATCGCCATCGCGTTGATGCCGTTTTTGAGGATACTCAGCTCCCCCAGCATGTACCCATCCACCCGGCTGTCGAGCTGACCACGGCGGATACGGTCAACCGTGGAGACCATATTGCGAATCGGCCCCGTGACATCGCGCATCAGACGATAGGCAAACAGCATGGCGATACACAAACAGAACAGCAGCAGCAGAGTGGCGACGAACACCTCTTTATACTGCTCCAGCCGCACGGATTGCAGATCCAGTTCGATGGCGACATAGCCGAGTGGATTGCCCGTCGGTTTGGCATCTTCGCCCGGCAGTTCATCCACGGAGTAGCGTTCAGAGATAATCGGCGTGCGCAGCACCATTACACTGCCGTGACGCTCAACGGAGACGCCATCCTCCAGCGTCGAGATATCCTCTTTTTGCAGCAGCGCGAGATTTTGATTGTTGTTTGAGGTGACGTAGATGTGATTGTTGTTGTCGAAAATGGTAATGGCACGGACAATATCGGAATGACGACGATGCAACAGGCTGACCAATTCGCGAATGGCATCGCGGTTGTGCCAGGTCATGCCATATTCGCTCGATACCGCCAGCGGCTCGATGATGTTCGAGCCCGCGTCGCGTACCTGATGCTGTAATTCGTTATAGCGGTGAACCACGAAGAAGGTACTGAGCAGCAGGCCAATCATCAGCGTTGGCGCCAGTATCAAAATCATCATTCGCGCCCGCAGGCTGTATTTGGTCATAATTGTGGCCTGGCGACTCCTGGCATTTTTATCCCTGTGCACGTTCCGGTAGCGGCGGCACACCCAATTAATATAGAGAATTCACAACACTATGGCGCAATTTTACTCCGCAAAACAGCGCGTGACGACTAAGCAGCGTATTACCGTCACCATTGAAGACCTTGATCCTTTCGGACAAGGTGTTGCGCGCCATAAAGGTAAGGCGATGTTTGTCAGCGGCGCGCTGCCGGGTGAACAGGCTGAGGTCACGGTGCTGGAGGACAAACGTCAGTACGCGCGAGCCAAAGCTAATAAGATCACCAACCCAAGTGCGCAGCGTGAGAAACCGCGCTGTGTGCATTTCGGCGTGTGCGGCGGCTGCCAGCAGCAACATGCGGCGGTTGAACTGCAGGAGGAAAGTAAAGCGCGCGCGCTCAGCCGCATGCTCAGCCGGGATACGCCGTTGCCGGTGCGTGTGGATGAAATCATCAGCGGTGCCCCTTGGGGCTATCGCCGTCGTGCGCGTTTGGGGTTGCAGTGGCAACCAAAACAGCAACGTTTGCAGATGGGATTCCGTCAGGCGGCGAGTAATGATCTGGTGGCGTTAACTCAGTGCCCCGTTTTGGTGCCCGAGCTTGAGGCATTATTGCAACCCTTGCACCGCTGCCTCAGCAGCTTAAATGCGGTCAGGCGTTTGGGCCACCTGGAGCTGGTACTGGCCGATAATGGGCCGCTGATGGTGCTGCGTCATCTTGATGCATTGTCCGCTGGCGATCGTGCAAAACTGGAACGTTTTTCGCATGAGCACAAGCTGATGTGTTATCTGGCCGACGGCAGTGACAGCTTGCAGCCGCTGGGCGAATACGCACCTTTCTACCAATCTTATGATTTAAAACTGACTTTTAGCCCGCAAGATTTTATTCAGGTTAATGATGGCGTGAATCAGCAGATGGTGGCGAAAGCCATTGAATGGCTGGATCTGCAGCCAGACGATCGGGTGCTGGATCTGTTTTGCGGTATGGGTAACTTCACATTGCCGGTAGGAAAGTTCGTACAAAATGCCGTGGGTGTGGAGGGTGTTGCAGCATTAGTCCGCCAGGCAGCGTATAATGCTGAACTGAATAATCTTAAAAATGTCCGCTTTTTCCAGCACAACCTGGAGGAAGATGTTGCCCACCAGCCTTGGGCAGCGCAGGGTTTCAACAAGGTGTTACTGGATCCAGCACGCGCTGGCGCCGCCGGTGTGATGTCGCATGTGGTTAAACTTGCGCCGCAACGTGTGGTCTATGTTTCCTGTAACCCCACAACACTTGCGCGCGACAGTCAGGCATTACTGTCGGCGGGCTACCATTTGGAAAGGGTCGCGATGCTGGATATGTTCCCACATACCAGCCATCTCGAATCCATGGTGCTGTTTAGCAAAACATAAGCGGCGTTTTCGTCGTTATGGCAGGAGAGGATATGGTTGCGGTTAGAAGTGCGCATTTAAATACGGAAGGGGAATTTGCCCTTGACCAGTGGATCGCCAGTTTAAATATTAATAATCCGCAATCCTGCCAGAAACTGGCGGATGCGTGGCGCTACTGTGAAGCCGAAACGCACGACCATCCAGATCAGGCTCTGTTGCTGTGGCGCGGTATTGAGATGGTGGAAATCCTCACCATGCTCAGTATGGACAACGACAGCTTACGCGCCGCGCTGCTGTTCCCGCTGGCAAATGCCGATGTGGTGAGCGAAGAAGAACTGGAAAAGTCCTTCGGTAAGGGCATTGTGTCGTTGGTTCATGGCGTGCGCGACATGGATGCCATTCGCCAGCTGAAAGCGATCCATAATGATTCCATGGCCTCAGAGCAGGTGGATAACGTCCGCCGTATGTTGCTGGCAATGGTGGAAGACTTCCGCTGCGTGGTCATTAAACTGGCCGAACGTATTGCCCATCTGCGCGAAATGAAAGATGCGCCAGAAGATGAGCGCGTGCTCGCGGCGAAAGAGAGCACCAACATCTATGCGCCGCTGGCCAACCGTCTGGGCATCGGCCAGCTCAAATGGGAGCTGGAAGATTACTGCTTCCGCTACCTGCATCCTGACGAATACAAGCGCATTGCCAAACTGCTGCACGAGCGTCGTATTGATCGCGAAAGTTATATCGATGACTTCGTCGATAATCTGCGTAAAGAGATGCAGAAAGAGGGCGTGCGTGCTGAAGTCTATGGCCGCCCGAAACACATCTACAGCATCTGGCGCAAGATGCAGAAGAAGTCGCTGGCGTTCGATGAACTGTTTGATGTTCGCGCGGTGCGTATCGTGGCGGAACGTTTGCAGGATTGTTACGGCGCTTTAGGAACCGTGCACACGCTGTTCCGCCACCTGCCAAGTGAGTTTGACGATTACGTCGCCAATCCCAAGCCCAACGGCTATCAATCGATTCATACCGTGGTGCTGGGTCCACAAGGCAAAACGGTGGAAATCCAGATTCGTACCCGCCAGATGCATGAAGATGCCGAGCTGGGTGTGGCGGCGCACTGGAAATACAAAGAAGGCCCAACCGCCGCCAATGCGCGTGGCGCAGCGGGTCATGAAGGCCGGATTGCCTGGCTGCGTAAACTGATCACCTGGCAAGAAGAGATGGCTGATTCTGGCGAAATGCTGGAAGAGGTGCGCAGCCAGGTGTTTGATGATCGCGTGTATGTGTTTACGCCTAAAGGCGATGTGGTGGATCTGCCATCCGGTTCGACGCCGCTGGACTTCGCTTACCATATTCACAGCGATATCGGACATCGTTGTATCGGTGCCAAAATCAGCGGGCGCATTGTGCCCTTTACCTATCAGTTGCAGATGGGCGATCAGATTGAAGTCATCACCCAGAAGCAGCCGAACCCGAGCCGTGACTGGCTGAATCCTAACCTCGGCTACATCACCACCAGCCGTGGGCGTTCAAAGATTCACAACTGGTTCCGTAAGCAGGATCGTGACAAGAACATTCTGGCAGGTCGTCAGATTCTTGAGAGTGAATTGAGCCAGCTGGATATCAGTTTCCGCGAGGCGGAAAAAATTCTACTGCCGCGCTACAACGTCAGTTCGCAGGACGAGTTGCTGGCGATGATTGGCGGCGGTGATATTCGCCTCAATCAGATGGTGAATTTCCTGCAGGCCAAACTCCATAAGCCGAGCGCTGAAGAGGAAGACCGTGAAGCGCTGCGTCAGCTGACGCAAAAAGCTTATACGCCAGCGCCGCGCAAAGAGGGCGGTCGTGTGGTGGTGGAGGGTGTCGGCAATCTGCTGCATCACATCGCACGTTGCTGCCAGCCGATTCCGGGCGACGATATCGTGGGCTTTATTACCCAAGGTCGTGGTATCTCCATCCACCGCGCTGATTGTGATCAGCTTAATGAGCTGATCTCACACGCCCCTGAACGTATTGTTGATGCGGTATGGGGTGAGGATTATTCCAGCGGCTATTCGCTGGTGGTGCGCGTTACGGCCAACGATCGCAGCGGTTTACTGCGTGATATCACCACCATTCTGGCGAATGAAAAAGTGAACGTACTGGGTGTTTCCAGCCGCAGCGACACCAAAAAACAGCTCGCTACCATTGATATGGATATCGAGATTTACAACCAGCAGGTGCTGGGCCGCGTGCTGGCTCGCCTCAATCAGGTGCCGGATATTATTGACGCGCGCCGCTTGAACTGATGTTTGCCAGGTCGGCATAAATGCCGACCCTACATTCATTCGGTGCGTCGTAGGGTCGCCATTTATGGCGACCTTTTCCATTTTTAACCGCTAAGGATCTCCCTCATGACAGCCCTCAACCGCTTGCTCACTATCATGCAAACCCTGCGCGACCCGGAGCGTGGTTGCCCTTGGGATCGTCAACAGACGTTCGCTTCCATTGCCCCTTACACGCTGGAAGAAACCTACGAAGTGATCGACGCCATCCAGCGCGAGGATTTTGACGATCTGCGCGGTGAATTAGGCGATCTGCTGTTCCAGGTGGTGTTCTACGCACAAATGGCGGATGAACAGCAGCGTTTCAACTTTAATGACATCTGCAATGCCATCAGCGACAAGCTGGAGCGCCGTCATCCGCATATCTTCGCCAATCTGCAGGCAGACACCACTCAGGATGTACTCAAAAACTGGGAAGCGATTAAGCATCAAGAGCGAGCTGAAAAATCGCAGCATTCGGCGCTGGATGATATCCCCAAAGCACTGCCTGCCCTGATGCGCGCGCACAAAATTCAGAAGCGCTGCAGCACGGTGGGTTTTGACTGGAACACGCTGGGTCCGGTACTCGACAAAGTGTATGAAGAGATCGATGAGGTGATGCACGAAGCGCAGCAGGCGGTCATCGACAGTGACAAACTGGAAGAGGAGATTGGCGATCTGCTGTTCGCGACGGTGAATCTTTCACGCCATTTAGGTAGCAAAGCAGAAACGGCGTTGCAGAAAGCCAACGACAAATTTGAACGTCGCTTCCGCCAGGTTGAAAGCATTATCACGGAACAGGGGCTGGCAATGAACGACGCCACGCTGGAGCAGATGGAAGAGGCCTGGCAACAGGTGAAAGCCTGTGAGAACAAAGACTCAGCGATTATTCCATAAATTGCCGATTATTCCTCCTTTGAGCATAATTTAGCCGCTTAAGCTTACTCGATTCAGCCTTGCGGCAACTTTGTGACGTACGTCAACATTTCACCCGCCTCTATCCGCTATGTTGTCGGCTGCAATGCGTGGGGATGGTGTGATTGATCAATTGTGGCTTAGGACGACTTCGGGTATACTATTTTCCCGTCTTGGTTATTCCATCGTCTTTAAACCTAAACTCTCAGGTTCAGCATGACAACGAATTATATTTTTGTGACCGGCGGGGTTGTTTCCTCTCTGGGCAAAGGCATTGCCGCAGCCTCCCTCGCAGCCATCCTTGAAGCACGTGGTCTGAATGTGACCATCATGAAACTCGATCCGTACATCAACGTCGATCCGGGTACCATGAGCCCGACACAGCACGGTGAAGTGTTCGTCACCGATGATGGGGCCGAAACCGATCTGGATTTAGGTCACTACGAGCGTTTCATTCGCACCAAAATGTCTCGCCGTAACAACTTTACGACCGGTCGTATTTACTCAGAAGTACTGCGCAAAGAGCGTCGCGGTGACTATCTGGGTGCCACGATTCAGGTCATTCCGCATATCACCAATGCGATCAAAGAACGCATCATTGAAGGTGGCGAAGGCCACGATGTGGTTCTGGTTGAAATTGGCGGTACTGTCGGTGATATCGAGTCACTGCCGTTCCTCGAAGCCATTCGTCAGATGGCGGTTGATGTGGGCCGTGAACACACCATGTATATGCACCTGACGCTGGTGCCGTATATGGCGGCTGCAGGCGAAGTGAAAACCAAGCCAACCCAGCATTCAGTGAAAGAGCTGCTGTCGATCGGTATTCAGCCAGACGTGCTGATCTGCCGTTCAGACCGCGCAGTGCCGGCTAATGAACGCGCTAAAATCGCGCTGTTCTGTAACGTTCCGGAAAAAGCGGTTATTTCCCTGAAAGATGTGGATTCTATCTACAAAATCCCTGGCCTGCTGAAATCGCAGGGTCTGGATGACTATATCTGCAAGCGTTTCAACCTGAGCGCACCGGAAGCGAACCTGGCCGAATGGGAACAGGTTATTTACGAAGAAGCCAATCCGGGCGGCGAAGTCACCATCGGTATGGTCGGCAAATATGTCGAACTGCCCGATGCGTACAAATCAGTGATTGAAGCGCTGAAGCACGGTGGATTGAAAAATCGTGTGACCGTGAACATCAAGCTGATCGACTCGCAGGATGTGGAATCACGCGGTGTCGAAATTCTGAAAGATCTCGATGCTATCCTGATCCCTGGCGGCTTCGGCTACCGTGGTGTGGAAGGCAAAATGCTCACTGCGCAGTACGCCCGTGAGAACAACATCCCTTATCTGGGCATCTGCCTGGGTATGCAGATTGCGCTGATGGAGTTCGCACGCAATGTGGCCGGGATGGAAGGCGCCAACTCAACTGAATTTGTGCCAGACTGTAAGTACCCGGTGGTTGCGCTGATCACCGAATGGCGTGATGAAGAAGGTAACGTTGAGCAGCGTAGTGAGCAGAGCGATCTGGGCGGCACCATGCGTCTGGGTAGCCAGCAGTGCCAACTGACGTCAGGAAGCAAAGTGCGCCAGCTGTACGGTTCTGACGTGATTACTGAACGTCACCGCCATCGTTATGAAGTGAACAATCTGCTGTTGAAGCCGATTGAAGCGGCGGGTCTGCATATTGCGGGCCGTTCCGGTGATGACCAGCTGGTGGAGATCATTGAACTCCCGAATCATCCGTGGTTCGTAGCCTGTCAGTTCCACCCGGAATTTACGTCGACCCCGCGTGATGGTCATCCGCTGTTCGCTGGCTTTGTTAAAGCCGCGCAGGAGCACCAGAAGCGGTTAGCGAAGTAAGAGTTTAACGAACAGCGCGCGAACTTTTCGCGCGTTGTTTGTCTTAGGATTGACTAACTTGTACTGAGGAAAATCGAATGTCCAAAATCGTAAAAGTCATCGGTCGCGAAATCATCGACTCCCGTGGCAACCCGACTGTAGAAGCAGAAGTGCATCTGGAAGGCGGTTTCGTTGGTCTGGCTGCTGCGCCATCAGGTGCTTCAACCGGTTCTCGCGAAGCACTGGAGCTGCGTGACGGTGACAAATCTCGTTTCCTGGGCAAAGGTGTAACCAAAGCGGTTGCAGCTGTTAACGGTCCTATCGCTGCTGCGGTAACCGGTAAAGATGCCAAAGACCAGGCGAACATCGATAAGATCATGATCGAGCTGGACGGTACTGAGAACAAATCCAACTTCGGCGCTAACGCCATTCTGGCTGTTTCTCTGGCTGCGGCTAAAGCGGCTGCGGCTTCTAAAGGCCTGCCACTGTATGCGCACATCGCTGAACTGAACGGCACCCCAGGCAAATTCTCTATGCCTCTGCCAATGATGAACATCATCAACGGTGGTGAGCACGCCGACAACAACGTCGACATCCAGGAATTCATGATTCAGCCAGTTGGCGCGAAAAACGTGAAAGAAGCCATCCGTATGGGTTCTGAAGTTTTCCACAACCTGGCAAAAGTACTGAAAGCCAAAGGCATGAGCACTGCGGTTGGTGACGAAGGTGGCTACGCGCCAAACCTGGGTTCAAACGCTGAAGCTCTGGCTGTTATCGCTGAAGCGGTAAAAGCAGCCGGTTACGAGCTGGGCAAAGACATCACCCTGGCGATGGACTGTGCAGCATCTGAATTCTACAAAGACGGCAAATATGTGCTGGCTGGCGAAGGTAACAAAGCCTTCACCTCAGAAGAGTTCACGCACTTCCTGGAAGACCTGACTAAACAGTACCCAATCGTGTCTATCGAAGACGGTCTGGATGAGTCTGACTGGGCGGGCTTCGCTTACCAGACTAAAGTTCTGGGCGACAAAATCCAGCTGGTTGGTGACGACCTGTTCGTGACCAACACCAAGATCCTGAAAGAAGGTATCGATAAAGGCATCGCTAACTCCATCCTGATCAAATTCAACCAGATCGGTTCTCTGACCGAAACTCTGGCTGCAATCAAGATGGCGAAAGACGCAGGCTACACCGCGGTGATTTCACACCGTTCAGGTGAAACTGAAGATGCTACCATCGCTGACCTGGCGGTCGGTACTGCTGCAGGCCAGATCAAAACCGGTTCTATGAGCCGTTCTGACCGTGTTGCTAAGTACAACCAGCTGATTCGTATCGAAGAAGCGCTGGGCGACAAAGCCCCGTTCAACGGTCTGAAAGAAGTTAAAGGCCAGTAATGGTCTGCTGATGTGGCCTGACCGGCTGCATCATCGCTAATAAAGCCCCGCCTCGTGCGGGGCTTTTGCTTTTTGCTGCGAAGCAGCTGTGAACCGACGGCGAAAATCTGCCATAATCTGCGCCTCGAATTTTAGACGTGAGTAAAAAATGTTCTACCCGATTAACGAAATGTTCCAGACCCTGCAGGGTGAAGGTTTTTACACCGGTGTTCCGGCGCTGTTCATCCGCTTGCAAGGATGTCCGGTGGGCTGTAGCTGGTGTGATACCAAACATACCTGGGAAAAGCTGGCCGATCGGGAGACATCGCTGGGCGATATTCTGGTGAAAACCGTGGAGAGCGACGCCTGGGGCAGCGCCGATGCGGCGATGCTGATTGAGACCATTCAGCGCCAGGGTTGGACCGCGCGCCATGTGGTGATCACCGGCGGCGAACCGGCGATTTTCGATTTGCGCCCGTTAACAGAAGCGCTGGAAGCCGCAGGCTTTGACTGCCAGATTGAAACCAGTGGCACCCATGAAGTGCAGTGCTCAGAAGCCACTTGGGTGACGGTTTCACCCAAGGTGAATATGCGTGGCGGTTATGATGTGTTGCCGCAGGCGTTGCAACGAGCCGATGAAATTAAACATCCGGTGGCGCGTGAGCGTGATGTGGAAGCGTTAGATGCGTTGCTGGCCGGTCTGCACGACAATAAAAAACGCATTGTTGCACTGCAACCGATCAGCCGTGGTGATGCGGCGACCAAACTGTGCATTGAGACCTGTATTGCCCGCAACTGGCGCCTTTCAATGCAGACACACAAGTATTTGAATATCGCCTGATAAATCAGGTGCGCATCAAGGTACAACCGGGCACATGGGTAACAGATCAGACCGGGCACATAGGTAACACTTTT
>NZ_BBOC01000125.1:0-11136 GCF_001485335.1 Type-D symbiont of Plautia stali
GCCACTGCCAGCTCAAATGGTCATTACGGCCTTCTCGCTGGCGAGGTGGCTGACCGGACAAGGTTTGCTGTAAAAAGTCCTGCATGATTTCTCCTTTCTCACTCAGAGGCGGGCCTGTCGCCCGCCCCCAGTGTTAACGCTGAAATGCGTAGACACTGCCTAAGTCTAGCAGCTGAGTCAGCTCATCCAGCGCGGTACGTCCTTCACGCAGCAATTGGGGGTCGGCCAAATCAGCCTGGGTTAAACGATCGCGATAATGACGATCAACCCACTGATTCAGCGTGGCGAACAGTCGGTCGTTCATCATCACCGCAGGGTTAAGCGCCTGCCGTTCTGCTTCAGTCAGCACCACACGCAGACGCAGACACGCCGGACCGCCACCGTTGTACATGCTTTCACGCAGGTCAAAGACTTTCAGCTCGCGAATCGGCCCCCCGCTTGCCACCAGCTCCGTCAGATAGCGCCACACGCCCGGGTGCTGGCGCGACTCCTCTGGCAGCACCAACAGCATACCGCCGTCAGGATGGCGCAACAGTTGGCTGTTAAACAGATAGGTATTGACCGCATCGGCGACAGAGACTTGACTGCTCGGCACCACAATCGGCTGGAAACCCGGCACCGCTTCCGCCAGTTGTTGCAGTAGCTGCGGTTGATCGACAAAGGCTTCCTGATGGCAGAACAGCACCTGTTGGTTACTTACCGCGATCACATCATTATGAAATACGCCCTGATCGATCACCGCAGGATTCTGCTGCGCAAACACAGTGCGGCTGCCGTCCAGCTGATGCAGCCGCGCCACCGCTTCACTGGCCTCACGTGTCTGACGCGCCGGATAGCGTGCAGGAACATTACCCTGCTGCTGCCCGTCACGGCCATAAATAAACAGCTGTACGCCCGCATCACCATACTCGGCACCAAAGCGGTTATGGTTCGCGGCCCCTTCATCGCCGAACAGCGCGACTTGCGGCAACGCGTCATGCACACTGAAATGCTGTGGATCGCGGAAAATGGCCCGCAAAAGATCGGCCGTTTCCGGCGCTTCGATTGCGCGATGAAACTTATTGTTCAGATTAGCGACGGTGAAATGCACACGACCATTGGCACTGTCTGCCGAAGGAGATACCGTTGCCGCGTTCGCCACCCACATGGCGGAGGCCGAACTCACCGCAGACAATAGCTGCGGCGCCTGCTGTGCCGCTTTGGCCAATACCTGCTCATCCGTGCCGCTAAAACCCAGTTGGCGCAGTAAAGGAAGATTGGGCCGCTCATGCGGCGGGATCACCCCTTGCACAAAGCCCAAATCAGCCAATGCTTTCATTTTCAGCAGTCCCTGCTTTGCCGCCAGACGCGGATTAGAGGGCTGCAACTGGTTGCGCGTCGAAGCTTCGTTACCAAACGACAATCCCGCGTAATGGTGCGTCAGGCCGACCAACCCATCGAAATTGGCTTCAAACGCCTTCATCATAATGACTCCTCAGCGGAGAAATCGAGGCCCGGTGACAGGCTGCCTGGCAGCGCCAGACTTGGGCTTTCCAGCGAAGCCATCGGCCACGCACAATAGTCGGCTGCATACCAGGCGCTGGCGCGATGGTTGCCGGAAGCGCCTATACCGCCAAACGGCGCGGTACTGGCGGCGCCCGTCAGCGGTTTATTCCAGTTCACAATCCCGGCACGCGCCTCAAGTAACAGCTGATCAAACTGCGCACGCTGCGGAGAGATTAGGCCGCATGACAGCCCGTAACGCGTGTTGTTTGCCATCTTAATCGCCTGCTCATACTCGTCGTAACGGATGACCTGCAACAGCGGCCCAAACACCTCTTCATCCGGCAGATTGGCCACACCAGTCATCTCGATGATACCCGGTGTGAGAATAGCGCTGTCACGGTCTGGCCAGTGCATGCCCAGCAGCACTTTACCGCCGGAAGCGATTAATTGTTGCCAGGCAGCAAAAATGTGCCCAGCAGCCGTAGGTGAAATTACGCTGCCCATAAAGGGTTGCGGTTCCGCGTTCCATGCGCCAGGCTGCAAACGCGCCGTGACTTCAACCAAACGTTGCAGGAAGGCATCGCCTGCGGCACCCCGTTTCACCAGCAAACGCCGTGCGCAGGTGCAACGCTGCCCGGCAGTGATAAAGGCAGACTGAATAGCGATATGTACCGCACCATCCAGATCGGCAGGATCTTCCACAATCAAAGCATTATTGCCGCCCATCTCCAGCGCGAGCATCTTCTCTGGCTGTCCGGCGAACTGGCGGTGCAGGTGATAACCGGTGGCCGCGCTGCCGGTAAACAGCAAACCATCGATTTGCGGCTCATGGGCCAGCGCCTGCCCCGTTTCACGACCGCCCTGCACTAGCGCCATCACGCCAGCGGGCAAGCCTGCCTGCTCCCACAGCGCGACGGTTTTTTCGGCGGTCATCGGCGTCAGTTCACTGGGTTTAAACACCACGCAGTTCCCGGCCAGCAACGCAGGAACAATATGGCCGTTTGGCAGATGCCCTGGGAAATTGTACGGGCCAAACACGGCCAGCACGCCGTGCGGGCGATGGCGCAACGAACTCTCACCTTCGGCCTGCTCACCGGTACGCGTGTGGTAGGCTTTGACCGAGATGGCAATCTTATTGATCATCGCCTGCACTTCAGTCAGCGTTTCCCAGCGTGGTTTGCCGGTTTCGCGGGCGATGGTTTCTGCCAGTGCGGTTTTATTGCTGTCGAGTAATTTGGCAAAAGCCTCCACTAACGCCTGACGTTCAGCGACCGGTTTCCGTGCCCATGCCGGAAAGGCTGCACGTGCCGCTTCACAGGCCGCAGCAACCTGCGCACCGCTCGCGGCTTTACCCTGCCAGAGGGTTTCACCCGTGACCGGGTTATGTTTGCTAAAGCTCTCCGCGCCGCCCGTCACCCACTGACCATTAATAAAGTGCGTCATGCTTTCTTCTCCTCGCGGCACAGCGTAACGACACGCAGTGCATCGCCAAATTCACAGCGCAACGCGGTGCGCTGTGCTTCATTTATGCGTACCTTGCCGGATGAGATATCCACCGGCAGTAATGCGACACGGAAATGTTGGTAATCGCTGTTAGCCACCAGGCACAGCGGCCAGTTTTCATCGGCCTCACCCGCTTCCGCGTGAAGCATCTGGCTTTTGCGGATGGCGCGGATGCGATCGATCTCGCACTCCAGCGTTGGGCCACCGTCAAAAATGTCGATATAGTTGAGATAGCGAAACCCTTCGGCTTCCAGAACGGCGCGTGCCGGTGCAGTTTTTGGATGCACTTCGCCAATGACCTTTTGTGCCGCTTCAGTCAGGTAATGGATATACAAAGGATGCTTAGGCATCAGCTCGGCAATAAAGGCTTTTTGCCCGGTGCCGCTGAGGAAATCGGCCTCGCTAAACTCCATCGAGAAGAAGCGGCTGCCGACGCTGTCCCAGAACGGGGAATGACCATTGTCGTCACTGACGCCGCGCATCTCTGCCACCACATGTTTCATAAAGCGGTCACGGAAATTCGCCATAAACAGGAAGCGCGATTTTGATAACAGATAGCCATTCTTCCCGTCGCGATAGTCAGGATCGAGAAACAGCGTACAGAGTTCACTGCTGCCGGTGTGATCGTTACTCAGCGACAGAGTGGGCAAACTGGCATACACATTTAACTCTTTGGAGGCGTGCACCTGGGTGCCAACGCGGAAGTTGTACCAGGGATCCTGCAAACCTACCGCTACCTCAATGGCACAGATGCCTACGGCGCGGTTATCTTCGCTATCGGCCAACACAAACACATAGCCCTGCTCAGCGCGCGATAATGTGCCTTGCCAGGTCTGCAGTGACCGCTCAATTCGCGCTTTCAGTGTTTCGCTATCGGCAGGCAGCGAGGTTAAACCGCCCCCGGTTTTGCCCGCCAGCGACAGCAACTGCGCTAAGTCGTCACGTTCAACGGGGCGAATCACCATCATGATGCGGCTCCTGATAGCACGCGGGCGCAGGCACGTTCAAAACGAGCCAGCCCTTCTTTTACTTCTGCTTCACTGATGTTGAGCGCGGGCGCGAATCGCACCACGTTAGCACCGGCAATCAGCACCATTACGCCCTCTTCAGCAGCTGCGAGGTTAAATTGCTTGGCCTTACCAGCAAAATCTTCATTCAACACCGCGCCAATCAGCAGACCCAACCCACGGATCTCTTTAAAGATTGGCAGGCGTTGATTCAGCTCCTGCAACGCTGCGACAAACCACTGGTGGCGTTCAGAAACACCGGCCATAAAATCGGGCTGATTGATCAGCTCCATCACTTTGCCCGCCACAGCGCCCGCCAATGGGTTACCGCCATAAGTGGTACCGTGTGTGCCCACACCCATCACCAGCGCCAGATCTTCACGCGTCAGCATGGCACCAATCGGGAAGCCGCCACCCAACGCTTTCGCCGTGGTCAGAACGTCTGGCATCACGCCATAGTGCATGTAGGCGTAAAGTGAACCGGTACGGCCCACACCGCTTTGCACTTCATCGAAAATCAGCGTGGCCTGATGTTTGTCACACAACTCGCGTAAACCACGCAGGAAAGCCGGATCGGCAGGCAACACCCCACCTTCCCCCTGAATCGGTTCAACAATGACGGCGCAGGTTTGGTCATTGATCAGAGCGGCAGCAGAGGCAAGGTCATTGAAGTGGGCATGCTGAATTGCGGGAGGTAGCGGCGCGAAGTCGCGCGAGTAAGCGGGCTGACCGCCGGCGGACACCGTGAACAGCGTGCGGCCATGGAAGGCGTTATTGAAAGCCACGATGCCATTTTTTCCGCACCAAATCGATCGTGCGCCACTTTACGCGCCAGCTTAAGTGCCGCTTCGTTGGCTTCAGCACCGGAGTTACAGAAGAACACACGGTCAGCAAAGGTGGCATCTATTAACTGCTTAGCCAGACGCAAGATCGGTTCATTTGTGTAACCATTACCGGTGTGCCACAGTTTGCTCGCTTGCTCTGTCAGAGCCTGTTGCAAAGCAGGATGCGCATGTCCTAAGGCATTGACCGCGATGCCACCTGCAAAGTCGATGTAATCCTTTCCCTGCTGATCCCAAAGTGTTGAACCTTCAGCGCGCACCGGTACAAAAGCCGCTGGGGCATAAACCGGCATCATCCATTGATCGAAATCGTGACGCGAAACTTGCAGTGACATAGCCATTTCTCCTGCTCCACTTCAGGTGAAGCTTTTGTTTTAAAATTGTTAAAAGCTGTTGTATTGCAGCTCTACTGTAGAGTGCAGTAAGCGTGCCAGCTAGCAGAAAAAATGCATAAATGGCTTTGAGTAACGCAATATCAATGAGTTAATCAATACCGATATTCACTTTAAATGCATAAAAAGTGAATACTTGTCTGATGTGGATTGATGTGCAGGAATTTCTTTAGCGGATTTATGCATTCGCAAAATGAAATCATGCTTTTGTGATCGAACATGAAATATTTCGCCAAAATGACGCGCGCAATGCCTCTTTTTGGGGCGAGCTGTGCACCAATGGTGCGCGGGAGTGCAGGAATTGTGCAGAGGCCGATCGCTGTTGAAGCCCGCTAATTGTGAACTTTATTAACAATTAACCGAGGCCAATAGAATGTTTTTTAATCAGGGTTAATTAAACGGATCCTAAATAACATTTAGTGACTAAGGTTATTATCAAATCGGAAATAAACAGATACAAAGTGGTGAACCTGATAATTACCCTGCTAATCATTAGGGGGTTCTGGATATTTGTTATTGAACAATAACGCATAGGCTTGTGCTATTTAACTCACAAAATTAAAATTTTACTGACCGTTCTTTAACCTACATTAAGGTATTTATTTTCAATATCTTAGTTATTTAATCAACCCATTAACTCTTCATAAATGGGATAAGTTTATCCAATGTAAAATCCCACATATTGGAAGTTAAGATTAAAAATCACACAAAAAGCCAACAGGAAATATTTAGTTACATATATTGCACTTTTGATCTTGAACTTTTTGTGTCATTTTCTTTTCACCCCGAAAACGGGGATACAATTAAAAAATATCACAGGGTAAAAAATAAATGATGAAGCGCTCTTTACTGGCAGCAGTGATGCCTTTACTGCTGGGACTTTCTTCGGCTCACGCCGCCGAAATCTATAACAAAGATGGCAACAAGCTGGATCTGACCGGCAAAATTAACGTTTCGCATTTGTTCTCTGACAACGACAGCTCAAACGGCGACGTGTCTTCTTACACCCGTATAGGCTTTAAAGGCGAAACCAAAATTAATGACCAACTGACCGGTTATGGTCAGTGGCAATACCAGTACAGCCTGAGCAACTCTGAAGGCAGCGATGCGAACTCAGGCAACAAAACCCGTCTTGGTTTTGCGGGTCTGAAAATCGCTCAGTTCGGTTCAATCGACTACGGTCGTAACTACGGTCTGGTTTACGACGTTTTGGGTTACACCGACATGCTGCCGTACTTCGGTGGTGACTCGGGTTATACCGATGCATTCCTGTCTGGCCGCTCAACGGGCGTGCTGACCTGGCGCAACAAAGATTTCTTCGGTCTGGTGAAAGGCTGGAACTTTGCGGCACAGTATGAAGGTAAAAATGAGCGTTCTGACAGCGCCACCGCGAGCAATCTGGCAGTGCGTCGTTCAAATGGTGACGGTTTCGCACTTTCAACTTCATACGATTTCGACTTTGGTTTAAGCATCGTAGGTGCTTACGCTAACCTGGACCGTGTCACGGCACAAAATACCGCGACCTACGGCAGAGGCGACAAAGCGCAGAGTTGGGCAACCGGTCTGAAGTATGATGCGAACCAGATTTACCTGGCGACCATCTATGGCGAAACCCAGAACGCGACTCCGGTCGGCAATACTGGTTTTGCGAATAAAGCGGTGAATTTTGAAGCCGTTGCACAGTATCAGTTCTTGAACGGTCTGCGTCCTTCTTTAGCTTATGTTTCTTCTCGTGCTAAAGATCTGGAAAACAATGTCGGTGATACTGACCTGTTCAAATACGTTGCCGTTGGCCTGACCTATTACTTCAACAAAAACATGTCTGCTTACGCGGAATATAAGATCAACTTGTTGAAAGATAATAATCCGTTGAACATCAATACTGACGATGTTACCGCTGTAGGCTTGGTGTATCAGTTCTAAGTTGGTTTCCCCTCATTGCATACCGGCTAGTGTCGGCTGGGTATGAGCCAAGGGCAGCGCAAGCTGCCCTTTTCTTTTGTATAAGCTAAAAAATCAGTACTGGATCGTGATTCAGGACGCGCTAACCGTCTGTATTCGCTATTTATCTTCATGACTCAACTCATGGAGACTGCAATAAATGATTCGACCTTATGTTTTGGCGCTGTTACTGATTCTCATCTCTTCTTATGCACAAGCTGGAACCGGATTCCGCCAACTGACGCTAGAAGCGCAAACCGCTCGACCACTCAACGTGACCCTCTGGTACCCCAGCAACCCGGCAGGTGCGTCCGAGCAGGCAGGAGAAAATGCAGCGTTTTACGGCGAGTCAGTATTACGTAATGCCACTCCTCTGCATCAACCTCATCCCTTAATTATGCTGTCCCATGGATATGGTGGTAGCTGGCGCAATCTGAACTGGTTAGCCGTTGCCTTAGTGGCGCAGGGTTATATGGTTGCCGCTCCCGATCATCCGGGCACCACCACGGCAAATACTGAACCGCAATTTGCTCAACAGCTGTGGCTTCGTCCGCAGGATATTAATCAGTTAATCGCTGCGTTGCAGGCGAACCCGCAGCTGGCAGGCGAAGTGGATACCACGCGTATTGCGGCCATCGGACATTCACTGGGTGGTTGGACGGTGCTGGAATTGGTGGGTGCACAATTTTCATCGGCATCCTATATTCAAGATTGCCAGCACCGTCAGCAACTCTCAGACTGTAAGCTAATTGAAACCTTGGGGATCAATCACACCGCCAATCATGCATTACTGGATGCGCCCTTGCGCAATCCCGTCATTAAAGCGGCCGTGTCGCTCGATCTGGGTTTAGCTCGCGGATTCACGCCAGAGAGCCTGGCCAATATCAACGTGCCGGTGATGGTGCTTTCCGCAGAACAGGATAGCGTTGAGTTACCTTCCTCGCTGGAATCCGGTTATCTGGCACAGCATATTCCACCGCGCTGGGTGCAGTTCTCACGTGTTCGTGGCGCAACCCACTTCAGCTTTATGCAGCGCTGTAAACCTGATGCCGCTGCGCTGCTTGATAAGTTTTCACCCGGCGATGGCATTGTCTGTAACGATCAGGACAGCCGCAGTCGTGCGGCCATTCATCAAGATATCATCCAGCGAATCACACCCTTTCTCGCTCAGGCGCTGAATTTCCCAGCTGCCGAAAGGCACTCGGCGTCATCCCGCTGATACGCAAAAATTCGCGATTGAAGTTAGATTTGGTGGTGAAACCTGATGCCAACATAACCTCCGTAATCGGCAGAGCGCTGTTACGGAGTAAATGCTGTGCGTGAGAAATACGCAGACCATTAACCCACTGTGAGACATTGCAGTGGTAAGTCGTATTCACGGCGCGAGAAATCTGACGAGCAGGAATGCCGGCTTTCCGCGCCAACATATTCAACGTCAGGTTGTTCTCAAGAAACAGCGCATTTTTACGCAGCCGTTCTTCCAGTTGTTCGCAAAGCGCGGCCTGCTCAGGAGAAGGGATATCAACAACCTCAACCTCGGGCACTGACGCTTCTGGTGCAATTGGGCGTGTACGTGCGGCAAGCGCAATGGCCAGTGCCAGAAAAGGCAGCATGAATGTTTGCAACAGCGCTATGAGTGGGAGCGCAAATTTACCCTGATGCCAGGCAAATTCCACCGCCACTAACAGGTCAGTGACGCCGGAGAAACAGAGAAAAATACCAGCCGCCAGCGCCATCTTCGCCGCGAATGGCACTTCGCTAATACGCACCTCAGTCAATTTCTCGCTGCCGCGTATCCCTACATGGATCAGTGCCATGCCGTAGGCAAGATAGAGTGCAAACAGCACCGCATCAATGGCTGGGGGCCAGCATTGCTGAATAATAATAGCCAGTATCACTGGCGCGATGTGCCAACGAGAAACGCTATGTTGGGTGAGATGACTGAAACAGTGCCACGCCAGCGCAGGCAGCACCGTTGCGATCAAGACACGAAGCAGCATCAGCATCGGCGAGGGCCAGACCCAACGCACTATTCCCACCGTGAGTAATAGCGAGCATAAAAGGAGGAAGCGTAGCGTATGGCGATGACGTTGCCGATCGCCAATCCATAGCGTCAACATTAAGATTAGCAGCACCAGCAGCGTGACCAGCGGCAGTGGAATTGATGGCATAGCGAGGAAGTCCATTCCTGAAATTCAGCTGCCATGTTACACAGGATCAACCCTCATCCGGCAGCAATTTCTTCGTCGTTTACTGGCAGAGTTACGGTGCCATGACGTTGAAGCGGTTGTCCTCTCCTGAGTCAATCGAGAAAGGCTCCTGTAGCTGCAGGGTGATCCAGTTTGACGTTACGCGGCTGCCTTTACTGTCTTCTAATGTCACCGAGAGACGATAGCGGTTGCTGGCACCTGAGGTGGCGTCCCATGCGGGCATGATGATGCTCCAGCCCTGCGGATCGTTAGGGTTACTGCCCGGCGTCAGGCTAAGTGCCTGCGTATCACCCTGCCAGACCACTTTAGTAATCGGATTGGCATTACGGATTTGTAGCTTCAGCGGCAGGCTCTCCCCGCCGTTAAGCTGCCACGGTGGCGTGGCGAGGAACACCGATAAGGTTTTACGCTGGCGATACTCCATCACCGGCGTACTGTTGCGGGTGACCATATCGTACCGACTGCCGCGCAGCGATCGCGCCTCGGCCACGTTATCGGCGCTGAGTTGTTGGCTGAGCGGCACGCCAAAGCGATAGTTGAGATGCAGGCCAAGTTGATCCTGGCTCTCACCTTCATTGCTGGTTTTGTGGCTGGCAGAGAAGGTGATCAATGGCACCGGCGTGTAGGAGACACCAAAGGTCAGTGCGGACGGATTATGGTAGCTGTTGCCGGTATTAAATAAATCCACGTCGTTGCCGAGATACTGCTCCCAACTCACCGACATGCCTAGCTGGCGATAAAACGGTAAGTAGCCTTGCGTCGTGACATCGTAACCGCGCGCCAGGCGTTCCTGTTGAAAAGGATCGCGGTTTTGCCAGCCTGAAAGTGGCGTGTAGTAGTTAGCAGAGAAGCGTAGGTAGTCGCTCCAGGCTTCTGTTCCCAGTGATGCTCGCTGCAACCCGCTGTTGAACATCCGGTCGACGAAGCCGTTGTAGCCTAGTAGCCATTTTCCTGCCGTCCAGCGCTGTCCCAGCCCCAGATTGCCCACCAGCCCGTCATCGGTTTGATGGAAGCCCACTTCACTGAAGGTGAGATATTGATAACGATCGGCCCACGGCGTCAGCAGGGATGCCCCGCTACCGGTGAAGTTGCCGTCCATATCGACGTTAAAGTCGATCTGCGCTTTACCATAGGGTGACAGCAGCGACTGCCCTTCATCGACAACGCGATCCCCCAGTTCATCACGAAAGTGATTGAAAGCCCAAATCCCCGCCTGATGGCCAAAGGTACTGTCATTGCTGCTGTCTTGGCTGGCCTCCCCAATGCTTTTTGCGATGGTTGCCAGCTGTTTACTGAAGGCGGCATTCTGATCCTCATAACCCAACGCAGGCAGCGCATCCGCCATTTTTTGGAAGCGTGTTGGATCGCTGAACGGCGTTTCTGCGACATGGGTGTCTGTTACCAGAGCCAAAGTTGGCGCCGACAAGATTAAGCCCATGGCAGCGGGCAGGATGCGCAGAGATTTGAAGGTAAACAAAACAGGTAACATAACAAAAACAGGCTTTTATCCAGTTAAGAATTAGAGGTAGATCACAAATTCCTACTGGAATACCCTAGCACATTCTGCCGTTGATGCCGAAAACACCGGGGTAATTCGGACATTTTACATACGGATATCGTGGGTCAAGTAAGTCAGGGATGACACACACGGTGGTAACGGTGATAACGCAAGCAGGTATCGCACCGGGGATGGCGGTCCTCGCGCCGCTGACGCGGTGCCTTCACTTCACTCGTATGCCTTACGGACCGGTGCCGA
>NZ_BBOC01000126.1:0-10885 GCF_001485335.1 Type-D symbiont of Plautia stali
CCAGGGCAGCCAGTATGGCAGCGATGACTGGCGACGGTTCTGCAAGGCTAATAACCTGTCACCCAGCATGAGCCGGCGCGGCAACTGCTGGGATAATGCAGTGGCAGAATCCTTCTTCAGTTCGCTAAAAAAAGAGCGCATCAGAAAGCGGATCTATAAAACCCGGGACATGGCCCGGGCTGATATCTTTGATTATATCGAAGTGTTCTACAACCGGACCCGACGCCACAGCCACCTGGGAGGTGTCAGTCCAGAGGCCTTCGAAAAGGCCTCGTCGTGAGGACAGTGAATGTCTACGGGAACGGGGTCACTCCAATTTTGAGCATAGGAGGGGTCTAATGACACACCACGATTTATCCGTGAGTTTAAAGAAGAGGCCATCCACCAGATCACCGAGCCGGGATACTCCTTCGCCGACGATTCAGAGCGCCTGGGCGTCTCGCAACACAACCTCTATAAATGGGTCCGCTCCATAAAAACTGACGCCGAAGCTTACCAACTTACCCAATGTAAAAATGGGGGTTATAACTTCCACACTGATAATTGTTATCGTGTAATACGCAATGAAGGGAATATATAATTTTTTTACCTCTGGATAAACCAGTTCGCTTATATTGAGGTTGTGGGAGATGGAATTTTATAAAAGAGGAGATCTTTACATCCCTAAAATAATAAACCAGAATCAATAACAGAATGAGATGAGTTTAATGATGAGTAATTAAAATTCATAATTAAACCCATAGAAAGCTCAAAAAAATACCTTAACTTTGCATTTTACAGGTTGAGAAACCCTGTAATCCATGTACTACATACTACCGAAGAAATATCTCATAGAAAAACAAAAAAATAGTTATACTATTGTTTCGTGAAGAGCGCATGAGTAAATGATGATGCTGGATGCATTTTATTCTGGCGATGGATTGCTAGTTTATTTGGCGGTGGTTTTTATGGATATTTAGACTCTATCACATGAACTTAAATAAAATATTTTATCAGGAAACATAAAAAATCTCACTGGCAACCTATTAAGTAAATCAATCAAACCTAAGTGACCAAGGTAAGAAGAGTGGTTTTTTTTGAAAAAAAATAATGACATTCGCGGACGGAACTATTAAATTTACCGGGACGATAAAGATGCCATCTGTAAAGTTACACCATGCTGAAAAAATCAGACAGTCGCATTAGGTATATTTATGCTGCAACGGGGAGCCAGTCGAGTCTAACTAAATTTAATATTTTTGACACGGTGTCCGACTTCCGCTTCAATGGCCCGAATAAAATTTGTCGGACTAGCAGATACGTCTAACTATACTCATATAGCGCTCACCTCGGGCACAGGAGTAGTAACCGTTGTAGGCGTTGGTATTTATGAAACTGATGGTACAACGCAGATGCTCCTCCCCACGTAATGTGAATGCGGCCTTAAGCGAGGTTATGGTTTTCAGATTTTTCGCGACTGAGTCTGCCATAAGCGCTGTGAAGACGCGAGTGATTGTAATCACACACAATATCATTATATACCGTTTCCCTTACTATTTCCCGGCTGATAAAACGCTCTCCGTGGATGCATTCACCTTTCTTTCTACTCTATCCATAGGTTTTAAAGTGTTAAATTTAAAATATTTTTAACTTCTTTGCTGTTCATGATTTCTATTAAAGGAAGTGGCCATCCCTGCGCTGACTGTTAGGTTTTTTAGTGTACTGTGCAGGGGTTTTTATTTTATTTATGTGTTTATTTACATGAATAAAATATCTTAGTCAGATAACTCACTGGCTGTGTCAATGAGTCTGGCGAAAATTAAATATCGTAATTTAAGAGAACCCAACATTATGAAACAAATTCGTCAAAGTGCTTGTGCACTGGCTTTAATGACTGTAGTTACCCTGCCTGCGCTGGCTGAATCAGTAGATGTTCGTGTAATTGGCACCATTACTCCTGCGGCATGTACACCCACTCTCAGTGGTGGCGGTACTATCGATTATGGTGCGATAAATCCTAATACTTTGAGTGCAACGGATTATACCGTACTACCAGAAAAGTCAGTCGAATTAACAATCTCATGCACTGCACCAGCCAGGGTTGCAATCACTCCAGTCAACGGCCGCCCGTCTACTGTTGCAGGGGCAACCGAAGCTGCTTCGGGATGGGCTAAAACCCCGGTTCCATTGCTGTCTTTAACAGGAGCGGGCGTAGCAGGATTAGGACTATCCGACGGTGAGAAAATTGGTGGGTATGCAATGAAAGTTACAAACCTGAGAGCAGATGGAGCAACTGCAGATGTTATCAAAAGCTTAAGAACTTCGGGTGATTCAAACTGGCAGGCGGATGGGAATGTCTCCGGTTTCTTCCGCAATGTAGGAACCGTTCCATTTAAGATTACCGCGGCGGCACCCGGTACTCTGGCGGCAAGGGCATTTAAAAATCTGAGCGGCACATTAGTTGTGCAGGCGTACCTTAATAAAACCTCTGAGTTGAACGTAGCCAATGCGGTTAACCTGGACGGTCTCACCACCATCGAACTGGTTTATCTGTAGGCATTTCAGGCCGGGTTCAAATCCCGGCTTGTTGTCTGGTTGTACGTCTGTATTTTTGTGCCTTTTGGCTCGTTGCAGCACACTATTTAATTTTAATGTGCAACTTTTATTCTAACGGAAAAAAAATGAAAACCTTTTCCTTGTTTAAATTATGGCCAGTCGTCCTGTGTTTCTTATCTGCCTGCGCTAAGGCCACCGGAATGGTTCCGGAAAGTTCAATAGTTATTGTCGACCAGGCCGACGGTGAAGGTGCTATCAATATCAAAAATACAGATGCATTTCCGGTTCTACTCCTGACGACGATCGTGGATACAGCTGATGATAAAGAGAGTCTGCTTACAGTGTCACCACCCGCGGCCCGCGTCGAACCAGGAAGGAATCAAAGAGTGAGGTTTATTTTTACCAGCAAAATTGCTCTTAAAACCGAGCGCCTCAAGCGGGTCATTTTTGAAGGGGTGCCTCCACAGCAAAAAGGTGGAAATGAGGTGCGTATGACTGTGCGCCAAAACATCCCCGTAATTATCCGTCCTGCAGGACTTGAAAAGGATTTTGAACCCTGGAAGCGTCTGAAGTGGAGATTATCAAGTGGCTCTCTTATTGTCAGCAACCCTTCCCCTTATGTGGTACGTCTTGGGCCAGCAGTTAAAACTCTCCCAGACAACACCCAATGGACACTGCCGAATAGCTATATTCTGCCTGGCCAGGAACTGACTGTCAGCCCCGATGGCGGCAACAGGAAAGATGGTTTGCCTCAGCAGGTGCGCATTTCCCCTGCCACCACTTGGGGTTACACAGTCAACAATTATGATGCCGAAATTGGACGCTAAAGGGAATGCCGTTGCAACATATTCAGCATCCCTTATATTCCCGGTTATCTTTACTGTCGCTTCTTGCCGCGTTAAGTACATCATCTATGGCTGCAGACGAAACAGTATTTGATACTCAAACAATGAAGGCGCGAGGCGTCGACCCAAAAATAGCCGAGTGGTTTAGTAAGTCACCTCGTTTTATGCCAGGGCACACCAATGTAGCCCTCACCGTTAATGGCAGCTTACGCAATAAAGTCAGAGCCCGGTTTGACGAGCAGGGTTCTCTATGTGCTGACCATGATTTCCTGAGGGAGGCGGGAATACTAAAACCTCCTGGGTATGATGGAAAAGCGCCATGTTTCGATTTGCGAAAGGCCTGGCCTCAAGCCGAATTACACCTTGATCCTGGCGAGGAGCGAGTCGACCTGGTACTCCCGCAGCAAGCTGTTGCTGCACCGGGTACTACGGGTGGTAACTGGAGTCATGGTGGTTTAGCCGGAATGCTCAACTATGATGCGCAATATATGGGGTCCTCAGGGAATACAACCGGCGTCAATTTTATGCAGTTAGACAGCGAGGCTGGCTTCAATGTTGATGACTGGATTATACGCAGCCGTCAAACCTTCACTCGCTTTAATGAGCAGCAGAAATTGCAGCATCAGGCAGCCTACGCCCAACGTAGCTTTACCGAAAAGAAAAAAGTACTACAGGTCGGGCAGGTAAGTTTATCCAATTCAATGTTCGGTGCCGGGCAGGTTTTGGGTTTTCAAATTTTCCCAGAGACTGCGCTACAGGGGAATCGTGGTGGTCCTGGTCTTGTAGAAGGTATAGCCGACAGCCAATCTGTAGTGGAAGTCAGGCAGTCCGGTGCGCTAATTTACAGCACAACTGTACCTGTCGGCCCTTTCCGTCTTCAGGGGCTGCCACTGCTAAATACCCGTTCGGATCTGAATGTAACGGTCACTGGCAGTAACGGTGCACGACGTCAGTTCATTGTACCCGCTTCTGCACTTTTACTTAACGGTATCGCTGCGGCGCCAGGATTATCATTTGGTGCAGGTAAAATCGAGCAACTGGGAAGCGGCGAAGAGCCAGTTGTAGGTACCGTCGCTAACGGCTGGTTGCTGACCCCTTATACAACGTTGAACGCTGGCCTGCTAGGCTCAACACCATACCGTGCCGGGGCACTGGGAATGGACAGTCAACTATTCGACGCTACATTGCTGTCGTTACAGACTACTGTGGCTCAGGACAGTAGGCATGGTGACACCGGTGTATCGGCTTTGGTTATTGTCACGAAACAGCTCACTGAGCGCATCGGACTAACCGCGAATGCCAGTCAACAAAGTACGGGCTACCGTGAACTGAGTGAGGCACTGCAGCGTGAAGAATTTAATTATTATGACCGCAGTCGCAACCAATATGGTGCAGGTGTGAGTTGGTCAGAAGAAACGCTCGGCAGCCTGACATTTTCGGTTGCACGCGGCACCACATTTTCTGGAGACAACACCAGTTATCTGCGCGGCGGCTGGAGCCGACAGTTTGGCCGTGCCTACATTGGGGCCAGTCTAGAACATAATACCGAGACACGTTACACCAATGCAGATGATCGTTTTTACCTTACGCTCAATCTTCCATTCGGAAATGGCGGCAATCTCAGCAGTTACCTCAACAGTGCCAGCCAGACCAGTCGAGCTGGGGTGCGCTACAGTCAGCGCACGAGCCAGGATAGAGGATGGAGCCTATCAAGCGACCGAGACTTCCGTAATCAACGTACAACCAGCGGAGGCACGGTGGATGCTGTTACACCTGTCAGCCAATTGAACGGTAGCTTAAGCCAAAGCTCAGATAACTACACCACCTGGTCTGCTCGAGCTACTGGTGCAGTAATCGCGCACAGCGGCGGTGTCAGTCTGTCACCCTACCGTGTTAGTGATACTTTCGGGATTGCCAAGGTAGGTGATGAGTCCGGTGTGCGTCTTGATACACCGTCGGGTCCGACGTGGACCGATGGCCGTGGATACGCAGTAGTGCCTTCGTTGAGTGGTTACAGGCGTTCAACCATTCAGGTCGATACTCGGAGTCTGGCTAAAAATGTCGATATCGGAAACGCGTGGCAGGAAACTGAGCTGGCAAGAGGTGCTATTGGGCGGGTTGATTTTGATGTGGTGCGAACGCGTCGGGCGCTGGCAGATATAAAAGATGCACAGGGTCATTTTTTACCACACGGTGCTAGCGTATTCGATGATAAAGGCAACTTTATTACGGTGGTCGGTGAACGTGGCAGTGTATTTATTCCAGATGTATCCAAGTCCGATAGATTTGATGTACAGGCCTCAGGTGTGACTATTTGCTCCTTCACGCTAACCCTGCCGGTTAACGCGGAGAGGGATGGACTGTATGAAGAGGCGGCAGCGACGTGTCGCTAACTGGAGAACCCATGAAATCAATGTTAATGATATTAATACTCCACAGCACGTTAATTTTCGCTAATGCGGCAGGCGCCGCCCTGCCACACAGCGAATCAGATTTGACGCCACCGCCAGATAACCGCTGTAATCTGTCGGCTGGTTCACCGGTAATTGATTATGGAGTCCAGTCTCGTTGGCAATTACAGGATGTGGGAGGGCCTCAGCGCGTTACGCCGGGTAAGCGATCTCTTGTTCTGAGCGTGCTATGTCCTTATAAAAAGGCGATGCGTCTGTCACTACACGGGCAACGGGCTGATAACGGCGAGTTGCGCTATGGTGAGCGTGGCAGTGTCACGCTTCGGATGCTGGATGCACAACTAGATGGTCAGAGTGTGCAAATAGTGACTACTACACCTGACGGCGTGACCAGAGACTCAGGCCAAATGGGTCAATTATTGTTACCGGGCCATAGTTTTTCGGTAGTGCAGAATGGCCATCAGGTAAAAGGAAAAAGTTTTACAGCGCGTATTGAGTTGGAGCCTGTGATGCCAGAAAGCGCTGCCAGGGTATCAGTAAATCAACTTAGCGAAGCCAACCTGACTTTGGAGCTAATAAATTAATCCATCGTTCCCGTTGTGAGAGAATGTTGTATAGGGGAATATTAGTTGCCCCTATCTTTCAAGACTCAGTTATTCATCCCATAGCATAATGATTAAAACCATTATATATTAATGAAATGGATTGGTTGTGGCGATTCAGTTGCTATGCCTGAACCATTTCGTGATGCTATTGAGCCCCCCCAATGGAACCTGATGCCACTGCGGCAGTACATGGACTTTTAAAATCGGTTAACAGACCATATCCTGTGGCCTCGGTATTTGTCTGAAAGCCATTAGCCTGAGCGCCGTAGCCAACATGCTGCACACCACTCATTCCTCCTTCATAGTTAGAGTTTGCATTACCTCCCGCGATGAAGTTGAGTTCGGATGCAGACAATTCACGAATTGCCATTTATAAAACTCATTTTCAGATGGTAAAAACGGAAGTACAATCATCTTGTCCTTTAAATATCCGTCTAATTAATCGCACTTTAAAATAAGCAGATGTAATTGCATTATTTTCTAAATTAAACATTAATCATCTGTAAACTGATTTCGGATGTTAACCTCAAGCCTCATAACCTGCAGCGCATTTTTTATTTTGGGTTCCTAAACTCAGGAAGTTATTCTGCTGCTGGTAGCAAGGGGCTGTCTGAGTACAGCAATTTCGTTTCAGCGTTAATGTCATGTTCGAGCTGGCCGATAACGGCGAGGGTTAATAACTATGGTCTCCCAAGGCGTTTCTGGTTAAAAAATCGGGACTGACGCCCTTCTTACTCCTCAGATTTCAAGTAGCTGACGTTGTTTCAGTCGCAAAAAAGCCCGACAGGTGAGAGCGGTTTTTTTTGTTTTCCTATTCAGAGTTGGTGCACTGGCCGGGTAAGTCACTCTACATCTAACGCTACCAATTCTATGGTACCCGATGCAGACTGTCCAATTGTAATTGGCAGGCATAGTTTCGCAGCTTCAGCATCCTGAAAAATTGGCGGATGGTGTTCAACATCAAAGAGAATGATTATCGGCTGATTGTTGCTATTGTTTATTAACGTGGCTGGATGTTTGTAAAGTTTATCGGTATGCAAAAAGCTTACAATAAAATTCACGCCGAAACCGTGGAGCCTGAATAATGACCATGCAAATTAAACCTACCAATACATAACAGGACCACAAGGCGTTTTCATGCCCCGTTTCTCCTGTGGTTGACAATGAAACCTCTCAGAATACGCCTGAAGTCGATTATTTTAAATTCACGCTTTTCTGATTGAAAAGTAAGAAAAAAACCATCCTATTTACCCGTCTGATCCAACTGATGCGATTAAGTTCCGCAATGAGAATCGGGGCTGACGATGAAAGACCTTGCCAGCGAATTCGCGAATGAAAACAGGAAATATGAAATACTTACCCATAAACGCAACCTGACGTTACCGGTGACAAGAAAATTTCACTCGAAGTTTGGCATCTCATTAAGTAGCCTCGTAGGCATGTAATCTCCGGCGTATGGAGAATGCTAACACTGAACCTTTAGGGATAATTTCATGACCATCAGGATTACTATTGCAGTAACGCTGATTGCAGTGACGCTGCCAATTTTAGCTAAAACGCCAGAAAACTTTATCTATACCCGCAGCTCTGGTGACTTCAAAGCAGCGTCTTCCATTATGAAGCGTAGCGACATTGGTGGCGCGCAGATCGTTTACAACTGGCGTTCACTCGAACCTGAGAAGAACAAATACGACTTCTCGCAGATCGAGAACGATCTGGCTAGTATCAGGGCAGCCAACAAAAAACTCTTCATCCAGATTCAGGACCGTTTTTTCGAAAAAGATGCCCGAGAAGTTCCTGATTATCTGATGAATGACGCCAGGTATGGTGGTGGGATATCGCCACAATTTGATAATCCTGGCGAAGGTAAGCAAATTGGGTCCGGTTGGGTGGCGCAGCAATGGAATCCTGCTGTACGCCAACGTTATCAGGCTTTGTTGGCCGCGATTGCAAAGCGTTTCGATGGTCAGGTCTATGGTGTAAACTTACCCGAAACAGCCATTGATCTTGACAAGAAAAAGCTCCCCACAGGATTCTCCTGTAATCACTATTTCGCAGGAGAAATGGAAAATCTCACCTTTGCTCGAAAGGTTTTCACCAAATCACACGTAGTACAATTTATCAATTTCTGGCCATGCGAGTGGAACAACGACCACAATTACATGGGGCGGCTGTTTGAATTTGCCGGTGCCAATAATATTGGGCTAGGTGGCCCGGATATTGTTCCCAACCGCAACGGACAAATGAAGAATTCATATCCGTTCTTCAATAAATATAAAAGCAAGCTGGCACTCATTGCCATGGCAGTACAGGAGCCAACCTTAACCTACAGAAATCCTAATACGGGTAAACCATTTAGCAAGGATGAGTTTGTGCAATTTGCAGAAAATTATCTCGGTGCCGATATCATTTTCTGGAGCACAACGTCCCCTTGGTTGGCTAAGAAATAGGGAACAGTCGGGATAGCGCTCTAAAGTGTATTTTCCTGATAAAGTCACGCCCCCCCCGGAAAACCGCACCTTATATCCCCGTTCTGAAGAACGGGGTTTTAAGGCGCACCTGATAAGTTATTGTAAAGATTGGTTCGAATGTTGTCGTCTTTGTACTGCGGAAATTTCTGGGGCTCCGGCATAGCCCCCCTGCTGTAAATATTAAGATGAGAGGATAAGTTATCTGATTTTTTTATCATGAAGAAATTTGATGGCTTTGAAAGCCACTCCAGACAGAAATCCAAAGATCCCAAACAATGCAACCGCCACACTTAAGCCAAACTGAGGCGGCATCTCACCGCTGTCAGTTCTGTGGAATAGTTCATCGCTTATGATGCACAAACCGGATCCACAGACAAAAATCGTACCGCATAAAATCCAGTATACCTTCTGCATGTTATTTCCTCTGTATAATCGTCTAGGAGAAACGAAAAAAACGTGGCACAGACCCTTTTCCTCTGAACGCTTCCCCTTCTCAGGCCCTGTCTGTGAACACGTCACGCCCGCAGCAGTCTAGTCTAATGGCAGGAGCGCTGCGAACGAGTGAGCAAGGAGGTGTCATTTCATCGCCATTGGCATTCTGTACTTATGCCTGACAGCGGCATTTTTCCCCTGCGACATGAAGCATTTCCTGTATTCACAGTTCGCTCTAATAATATTAAGCCAGTATACACACCGCTAGCAGTGACCCGCGTACGCGCGCCTAAAAAATGGGTGGACAGAGCAGCCTCAAGCCGAAGCTGTACACAGCGGGTATCACAACTACACCCCATCTCAAATGGCAGCCTGAACAACTGAATTCAACATGATCTGAGCCACTCAGGCTACTGAGAGATAATGAAATATTTTTCGGTGTTCTGACGGTTTGAGCCCATTGCCGGAATATAACGTAGCATGTGTCAGGTTACACCAAACTTGTATCAGATGGCCCGAAACGAGTCCGGGCCTTTCTGCTTTTGAGGCCAGCCATGACATCTTTTCTAATAGTAAAGACAATCATTATCAGTAACGTGAATATTGCAGATAATCTCTAATTATCAGTGGTACAGATCTTGTGCGGCTATGGATGACCTTTTATGCTCGAGTTATCACCTTCACGGACCCCCGGGGCTTTATGGATGACCGCATTTCGCCCGGCCGATTTCTGGCTTACCTGCTCACTGAACATGACATGACAGTTAAGTCATTTTGCTTCAAGTCCGGGCTTACAGAGTATGAGGTCTGGTCACTGCTGCGCGACCGCAAGCCAGTCACCCCGCTGGTCGCAGAAAAGCTCGGGAAAGTCTTTTACTATCCCGGATTCTGGAGCATCCGACAGGCCATGTGGCAGCTCTGGCGTGAGGGAGTGCGTTTTCCCAGTGGCAGAGATACCTGAGCACGTTGATTGTGCTAAATTTCACGAGCTGGTACTGATTTCCCCCATTTAATCATGGCGTTAAATAACTTTAACCGTACCGGCACCATATTTTTGGCATTGTTGCACAGCTCTCAGCGTTTGTAGTCTTTCTTCCCATTTTTACCAGTGACTCTGACCATGAACGTATTTAAAGGCAGGCATTTTCAGCGCGACATCCTCCGGACGGTACGCTGATACTGCAAATATGCCATCAGCTATCGTGAACTGCAGGAAATGCTGACCGAACGCGGCGTGAATGTCGATCACACCACCCTTTACCGCTGGGTTCAGCAATATGCGCCGGAAATGGAGAAGTGACTACGCTGGTACTGACTGAATCGCCACGGGTTTAACAGACACCTCTGAGTCATTTAAGATGACTTAAAGAGAGGTGCCCATGAGCGGTAAGCGTTATCCTGCAGAGTTTAAAATTGAAGCAGTCAAACAGGTTGTTGAGCGCGGTCATTCTGTTTCCAGCGTTGCAACACGTCTCGATATCACCACCCACAGCTTTTACGCCTGGATGAAGAAGTACGGTCCGGATTCTCCCACTCATAATGCACAGTCAGATGTTCAGGCTGAAATCCGCCGTCTCCAGAAAGAA
>NZ_BBOC01000127.1:0-10471 GCF_001485335.1 Type-D symbiont of Plautia stali
AAGTGGTAAAATTCCAGCAGAATCGGGGTTTTACCATTGCGAAGGAAGAAATGAGATGGCGGTACGTAATGTTTTCACCCAAGAGCAGCTGGATGAGGCTCGCAGGAAGCTGGAAAATTTGCCGGATTTAACGCCACAGCGCATCACACGCGAGGGTGCTCTGGAAAACCTGAAAGACACCATTCTGGTGCTGGCAAAAGAGAAAGGTTACACCGTGGCGGATATCAAGGCAGTGCTGGATTCCATGGAGTTTCGTTTCAGTGAGAAGGCAATTTCTGCTGTAGTGAACGAGGGAAGTGGAAAGAAAAAGCGGTCTCCGCGTAAGGCTGAACCGATGCAGCAGAAAACCCCGCCGCAGGACATCCAGACTGCATCGTGAAAAATTTCCGGCAGGAGTGACAGACCACTGCCGGAAATTTCTTTACCAGTTATGAACAGAAAAACCTTTAAGTAGTTCCGCATCAGCATCGAAGTGGATCATCGAAACCTGACACTGCTCAGTCAGATAAGTGACGACGTCGCAGAAGTCATCGGAAAGACCCTTCCTCCTGAGTTGTGCTGTCGCATCGGTTCTTGCTGAGGTACGGATCAGAAATCCGTATGTCGTCGGATGTATCCAGTTATATCCTCCTTCCTCACCACTGATGTGTCGTGAAAGTGAATCCAGAATCTCGGCATCCTGCCGTGTCATGTGCGCATTGCTGATAACGGCGCAGCGGCAGATTTCGGGTTCCGGTTGCTTACTTAAGGTGTTGTCAGGTGAAATCATTTTGCATACCGCCTGAATGGCGGTCCTCGCTGTACTGAAAATTTTATGTCGAAGCCAGTCAATGGGCAGGCTGACTCTTGCCTGCTCATCGTGAAGGTGTGGTGTGGATTCATGCGCGCAGAACGGTATAGCCCGTATCAAAGTCATATACCGCAAACGGATAGCCATCACGGAGATAAATTTTACGGCCTTCTGGTTCGTCGGTCGGCTCGTCAATGACGGTCAGAGCCTGAAACTCATGCCCCTGTATACCGCCCGGTCCGCTGAATGCGCCGCAGCGGTAGAGGTAATCAGCCAGATCGCCGAACTGCTCCAGAGTGATCGCTTTATCCTCTTCGGGGTCAGTGCTTTCCAGCTGCTTAACCGCATCAGAAATTGCGCGTTCAGTGATGCTGTAGATTTGCGTGTATTCCTCATCAGTCAGCGGTCTGCCAAGGCTGAAGGAAACTGAATCCGCAACCAGATCGGCGTATCCTTCATGTGAGCTGTGCATACTTTCGGTAATATCAGAGACGGTCATTTTCATTTTCGCTATCCCAGTCTGCATGTTCATCGGATTCCTCAGCGAAGTGCATCCCGGCGGTATTAAGCGTGCTGACGAATGAAATGGCACCGTCAACAGGCCAGCAGTGCGCGCACAGATGCATAATGTCTGTCAGAAGATCAGTGATGGCTGTTTCTGCCGGTTCGGTACTGTCACCGATACCTGTCTCATCCGCAAAACGTAACAGTGCCGACGCCGCAAGGCTGATACGGCGGGCGTTATCGTTCTCCTTTTCCACAGCCTCAGCCCGCAGGGACAGCGCCTGTAAATCAAGGATGGTGAACGCATCTTCCGAAGGTGAAGCGATCAGGGTAGCGATGTTTTCAGAATTCATGGTGAAGACCTCTGTGAGGGTATGGCCTACAGGCTATGCATGGACAAAACAACGTCATGAGGCCGGTTGTTTCCCGGCCTTTCTACGTATCAGGCGCAGATTTTACGGTTATAAATCACCTTAAAATCGGTATATTCCGGGCCGTCGCGCAGAGGCTCCAGCCGCACCACGTTTTCCGCTACGCCGTTCATGGTCAGCACGCGTTCGATGCCTGCGTGCCAGCCCTCATCCGCACTCAGCGGAAACCAGAGATTACTGTTCGCGCCGCTCAGTAGCGGGTCGGAGCAGACGTGCACGCCGCGCCCGTGGCGGGTGTTATCGCTGGCCGTCACAATCAGTTCGCCGCGCACCTGACGCGTTACTGACGCGCGGACCAGCTGCGTCACCACGTCCTCCCAGCTCCACTCCGCGTCATCCGGAACCGGCAGCTCGACGCAGCGAAGTGACTTGCACCCCGCGCGCGCCATACTCTGCGCCAGACCTAATACGGAAGGCTCACCGCAGCTCGCGTCTGCGCCGGTGATCCAGTTGCCGTAGTGATAAAACGCTTCGTCGCCGTTATCCAGGCGGATAAAGGTGTATTCGCCCAGCACGCGGATGATGTCGTTATGCGTCACGGGTGCCAGTGTGAAAGGTAAGTTCAGCGGGGTTTCAGTGCTCATGCCTGTTTCTCCAGAGTGGCTTTAACGGTGGTGATGAATTGCTGCCACAGGGCAAAGGGCATGGCGGGAACGTGCGCCATATGACCGCTGTTAAAGCCTTTTACAAACGCCTGCGCCTGTGCGACGATTTGCGGGTCAAAATTCATAACTTCTCCTTAGTGCTGGTTTTGATGAGGCAGCCAGGTGGGACTGGCCGCCGTGAGTTAAGCAGGGGCAACCCTGCTTTTTTACGCCTGTAAGTTATTGCCCTGCTCCAGCTCTGCGGTCAGCCACTGGCTCGCCTTCAGAAATGCTTTCTCCCCCTGAAGCCCGAAGTGGGCCAGCGCGATGCGCCCGGCTTCTTCCCAGACTTGCGACTCATCAGCCGGAAGCATCACCTGATTTTCCGGCACACGCTGTACCACCGCCGCAGCCAGGTTGTTCAGAATTTGGGTCATAAATTCGCGACGCTGGCTGAGCGTCATCGTGACGTCATTCAGATCCGTCAGCGCCGTCAGCTGATCATTAAGTGGCTGACGCACGCCATGGCTGTTAATGTTTCTGCGCAGCCAGTAGCCCGCATCATGCTCAAAGCTGAAGCCCCTCCAGATAAGAACGCCCGATGGCTCGCGTACGACCAGGCGGAAGTGGCTGCCCTGATCGTCTTCAATGAAAACGTTGCTGAAAGCTGCCGCGACGTTTGCTGCCTGTTCGCGCGAAAATGCGCCGTCGCCCAGCGCCGCTACGCAGCGCATTTCGGTGGCGGTGCCCGTCTGGGGTGAAGTCATGATGTGCTCCTGTCTGAAATGAATGATCCGGCTGAGCGCCGCGCGGTGTCCGAAAAGCCCTTCTCTGACGCGGGTTTCTTCTTCCCGGTCTGGCCTTTCGCGGCAATGGGCAAAGGAGCAACGACGAAGAGAGGGCATAAAGGGGCGACGACAAAAAGTTTTTGCGGCCCCTGGCGAAAAGTTTTTGGCGGCGTGCATTTCACCCCTTTCTGCCTGAACCGGCGGTGCTACGACCAGCCCTCCGCGCAAGGGCTGGCCGGAAAGCAGAGGAGCGTCAGAAGGGACGTTTCAGACCGCCCCGCGGGCTGGCCCTGAAGGCCCGGCGTAGTTTGCCGGGACGGTGAAAGCGACGGCGAAGCCGGCAGCAGCCGTTGAACCTGGACATCAGACCGAAACCGCTTGCGGACGAAACCCGCAGGGGTTCGGCGGCGCTTGGCGGCTTGCCGCTTAGCGACGTAGGGCTCGACGACCCGGCTTGCCGGGGAGCCGAAGGTGGCCCACGCTGTTGCTGTTGCTGTTGCTGTTGCTGTTGCTGTTAACAGGATTATATCGACGGCGAGAAGAGACTGCCGGGCAGTAAGCTTTTGAAGCAAATTAAGGGAAACCCATGCAGAACACACGCAGCCGGACGGGGAAGACCGGTGCGCCAGCACCGGCTCTACCCGGCCCGTAGGGTTCGGGGTTCGGTTCCAAGTGGGTGGGATGAGAACATAAAAAAACCGCGCCAGTGAGCGCGGTCTATGCGGATGTAGCTGCGTTAAAGTTGCGCGAGCGTCTGCAGGGTTTCCGGGTTTTGCTGCACCATACGGATTAGCAAGACGGCCTGAGCGTTAGGTTTTGCTCTGCCCTGCTCCCAGTTTTGATAGGTCGTTTCACCCGTGTGAAGGTAGTGCGCAAAAACAGCCTGGGACAGGTTCAGTTTTTCGCGCACGTCGCGCAGCTCCTGCGGCGCAATAGTGACAGGCCCGCGCTTGCTGACCTTGTAAGTCTTGAGCGTGATTTTACCATTCTGGTGATCCTGCAGCTCCTGCATGCCCGTCATCAGCTCACTGAAAATGTCGCGTTCAGTCATGTCTCAGCCCCTTTTTAATCACGTTCAGCGCCCCCGCCAGTGCGTCGCGCTGCTGTTTGGTCAGGTCGTCGCGTTGATCCTTATCGTAGATGGTAAACAGGATGAACTGGCCTTTTTCGTTCGTCCAGTAATAGATAACCCTGATCCCGCCTCTTGTACCTTTATTCCGGCGCTCGTCCCTGAACCGGACTTTACGCAAGCCCCCTGTATCCGGGATTACGTCTCCCTTTTCGGGGTCGGCCAGCAACATGTTCTGAAACATCCTGAACTGGTCGTCATTCAGGTAGTCAGACCGGTATTTTTGAAAGCTGGAAAGCTCAATAAATGTCGCGTGCATGGTTTTTCCCTGTCCCCAACTAAGGGATATTATATCCCCAAGTTGGGGGCAATTCAACGATAACCCCAAATGAAATTCGGTTAATATATTGCCGCCAGCTTATTAGGAATGAGCCAGCGGTTCATCTCCTGCTGGCCAGAATTCATATGGAGTGCACGCAGGTGTATTTCCCCGGCCACCTCGCTGGCGACATCACCCGCATACGGCAGCAGGGTTTCCAGCCCGTTCAGCGACGGAAACCGGCGCGCCCACGCGGCGATCATGTTCTTCAGGTCATTTTCCGGCACGCTGTCACACCAGACGGCGAACCAGCCGCGCAGCGTGTCCGGCGTGCGGAAGGCCAGCTCTGTTTCAGCCTGTCGGATGCGGGTCTCCAGCTGGCGCTCCCGGTAGTCAACCGCCTGCCGTTCCCGCCGGGTAACGTGGTTAACGCTTTTTTCGGCAGCATGTTTCGCACGTTCTGCCCGGCGGAAAACCGCCTCCGGAAACAGAACGTTTGCCAGCTCGCTCGGCAATGGCAGCGGACACACCTCACCCGCCGAACACAGAAACTCATCAAGGGCGCTTTCCCACTCCGGCAGCGGCGCGCGCTTTCCGCGCGGGCGCAGGTAAATACCCCGGATGCGGTTCAGTGCGCGCACGCTGACGCGGCTCCTGCCGCTCAGCTGCTTCATAAACGCGGCGGCATAAGGATGGCGGGCCAGCCGCGTCCCACGCTGCTGCGCGTGCTCAACTGCCGCGATAGCCTGCAGGGCGGCCTGACGTTCCGGCAGCAGGGTGACCAGAGAGTGTGATTTCGGGATCATGCGGCGTGCCCTCCCATCCGAAGCGCGGCGACCAGCTCACCGGCACCGGTGAAGCCCGCCCGCGTGTACTCTGCGATTTTTTCAAGCAGGGTGCGCAGGGTCGCAGGCTCAAAGCGATAGCTGACGTTCAGTGAGACACGCGATCGGGTGCGGAGATCAGTCAGTACCGCGCACCACAGCAGTGAATCAGACGACGGGCTGACCAGCTCGACGACAAGCCCGGCCATATCGGCACGGGTCAGCCGCAGATGAACCGGATGTGCCCCGCCCCACTCGCTGCGCATCTCGCAGTCTGTGCGCCAGCTGTCCGGCAGCTGCATGGCGTTCAGCACGGTCCCGCTCAGGCGCTGGCGAAACGCTTCGCCCCGGTGGCGGTAGGCTTCAAAATCGCAGCCGGTAAAGGTCTGCAGGGTGTTTAGCGTGAATTTTTCTTGCTGGGTCATGATGTTCTGCTCTGTGTCGGGATTCAGTTTCCCGGCCCGTTTAGCGGGCCGGTGCGGTGTCCGGCAGGGTCACCCCTGCCAGCCGGGCCGGGTTTATTCCGGCCTGTATGCCATGAGGCGCACCACACAAGCCCCGGTTCCCGCAAACATGCCCTCCATCGGCGCGGACCAGCTGCAGTCCCAGCCCGGCAGCAGGTTTTTGCGGTCGCTGCCTGCGGGCAGGATGGCCGCCAGGCGTCCGCCGTTTTTCACCAGTTCCGCCGCCGCATTCAGGTGCGCCACGGCGCGGCCTTCGCTGAATGGCGGATTCATCACCACCACGTCAAACCGCTGCGGCATCGTCTGCGCCCACGCCAGAAAATCAGCTTCGATCACGTTGTGGCCTTTGGCCTCCAGCACGCGGCAGTGCAGCGGCGAAATCTCCACGCAGGTCGTCTGCGCCTTCGGCATCAGGTCGGCCAGGCCGCCCATGCCCGCACTCGGCTCCAGGCAGTTTTCACCCTCGCGGATGTCCGCCTCGTCGAGCAGCTGCGCGGCGAGTTCGCCCGTGGTCGGATAAAACTGGTGTGTTTTCTGCTCCGGCAGCGCGCCGGACAGCTGGATATCTTCAAGCGCCGTGGTCGGGTCGTAATCGAATTCAAACCAGGTGAAGGCGTTAATATTCATTTTTACGCCGCCCAGGCTCATCAGCACTTTTTCCGCTTCCGCGCGTGCGGTCTTGTTCTCGTCCGTATAGCCCTTAAAACGGCGGTTAAAGGGGTTTCTCGTGACGGGCGGCTGCGGCTCTTCCCGGCGGTTGCGCTGCAGTGGCTCGGTGCGCTCTGTCTGCAGGTCGCTGAGCAGGCTCAGCACGGAAAACGGCAGCAGATTTGTGCGCAGCTCAAAGGTTTTCGGCTTCGTGCGCGGCTTCTGGCGGTGCTCTGCAGGGATGGCGGCCGGGTGCAGGAAGGCCAGAATGTCATTCAGACGCCAGGCCATATCCGGATGGATTTCCAGATGGATAGTGCCTTTCTGAAAGGCTTTAATGCGCAGCGCGCCGCCGTCGATGGCAACCCATTCACCTGAACGGTCGCGCGCAATTCTCAGAATTTTGTTGGTCGTGTTCAGGCCGGTCGCATCGCGCCCCATAAACTTCGCGATCACCTTGCGCAGGTCGTCCACGTAGCCGGTGCGGTCGTAGTTGCACATGCCCCACTGATCGAACATGCATTCAATGATCATGCGCTTGCTGAAGCCTTCCGGGCGGTTGGTCACGTGGCTGCGCGACAGGCTGCGGAAAATGCCGTCAACGCGCTCTGAGAAAAATTTCTGGCGTGAGAAAAGCAGCTCGGAGAGCGTCGCACGCACGGCGTTTTCCTCAAAATCCGGCGCTTTCATCTCATGGATCTGATTGTTCCACTCGTTGCGGCGGTCATTGGGCATGTACTCGTAAACGTCAGTGAGGCTCAGCGCCTGCTGCCAGAAATCGGCGTTCAGTGACGCCAGCGCACCGGGCAGATCGAACAGCTTAGACACGGGCGGCACGTGGTAGCCCCGGCTGCCGTGGAGGTTGCCTCTCAGAAAGTGCGCCACGGCCTCATGATTTTCCCCGCCGCGAATTGAGACTGACAGGTCATTCAGCTTCGCACGCAGGAAGTTATAACGGCCCAGCAGGCCATCAATCAGATCGGTTTCAACGGGCGCAAAGAAAGTGTCTGAAATCACCTCCCCGGCGGCGGTGATCGGGGCGCGGTCGGTGGTCGCATCAGGGGTGACGTTTACGAGGGTGTTTTGCATGGCATGGCTCCTTAAATCCGGCTGAGTAAATGCAGCTCGTGCTGCGGACCCGAAAAAGACCTTCTCTGACGCGGGTTTCTTCTTCCCGGTCTGGCCTTTCGCGGCAAAGGGCAAAGGAGCAACGACGAAGTGAGGGCATAAAGGGGCGACGACAGAAAGTTTTTGCGGACCCTGGCGAAAAGTTTCTGGCGGCGTGCACTTCACCCCTTTCTGCCTGAACCGGCGGTGCTACGACCAGCCCTCCGCGCAAGGGCGGGCCGGAAGGCAGAGGAGCGTCAGAAGGGACGTTTCAGCCCGCCACGCGGGCTGGCCCTGAAGGCCCGGCGTAGTTTGCCGGGACGGTGAAAGCGACGGCGAAGCCGGCAGTAGCCGTTGAACCTAGACATCAGACCGAAACCGCTTGCGGACGAAACCCGCAGGGGTTCGGCGGCGCTTGGCGGCTTGCCGCTTAGCGACGTAGGGCTCGACGACCCGGCTTGCCGGGGAGCCGAAGGTGGCCCACGCTGTTGCTGTTGCTGTTGCTGTTGCTGTTAAAACGTATTTTTTATGCGGCGGGCAGTCGAAACTGACAGGAAAACCCCAGACGCGGGACCCGATTTGGATATTGTGGCCATACGCATCCGGGCGGAGAGAACCGGTGCGCCAGCACCGGCTTTCCCGACCCGAAGGGCGGCGGTTTTTCCGTTTCGGGCTGGCAGGTAGCGCAATGTAAAACCGCGCCTCTCAGCGCGGGTCGATCAAATCCACGACCATCGACAGTATCTCGTCCATGATGTGTGGGGCCACCTTAGTGCTGTAGGTGGCCTTACGTGCAGCCAGGTCGAGCGAACGCAATTGATAGCACAGCGCAACGCCCGTCACCTTGCCGGATTCGGTGCTGTCTCCGTCTAACCAGACCGTCACGGACTGCGAACGCGCGGCACCACCACCACTCGTTATCGGTACACAGACCGCCGTCCCGAGCGCCGCAACAAGCTCCCTGGGGGAAATAACAAGGTAATAGTGGGGTCCTTTAAACTCCTTTCCTTCAACCGGATCGCCGTTAATATGCCAGATTTCACCTTTCTGCGGGATTCTGCGCGAAACCATCAGATAAACTCCCTTCCCTGTGGTCTCTCATTCGCGCCGTCGCTGATTTCGTCGTTTAACTGGCGGATTTCATCCTGGTCAATGCCTGCCAGTAGCTGTGCCACTGTCTTACGCCCACGGGCAACGCGACCTGAGGGGCGAATACTTACGGCATCCCCTTCAGCGGTAACGTCCAGCAGTGTGCCAACGCTCCAGCCTGCTCTGGCTGCAATGTCGCTTGGGATGGTCAGCACAACCGCTCCGCCCTGTTGCCTCAGTTTTGTTACTGTCATATGCCCTCCAGTGTGTAACTTTGTCACACTTATAATAGCACTAAGTGAAACAAAGTCACACTTTATCGGTCATTTAATCTCCTTTTTTTCGTTCCGACATATCGTGTAGGCATACTCTGCATTGTTATTTCTCACCGGCCGGGCAAAGGATGTTCCGGACCGTCAGTTTGTTCGGCACCAGCCAGCGGTTCATGCTCTTCTGCGCGCTGTCCATGTGCAGCGATCGCAGATGAATTTCCCCGGCGACTTCGCAGGCAACGTCTCCAGCATACGGCTGCAGGGTTTCCAGATCTTTCAGCGACGGAAAGCGCCGCGTCCACGCGGCGATCATGTTCTTCAGGTCGTTTTCCGGCACGCTGCCGGTGTCGCCCCCGTTAACAGGAAATCAGGAAAAATGGGGGGAAGACGAACGATTTTTGGAGAAAAGGGGCTGCGTGCGGTGCACTCTTTACAAGTCGGTAATAACCGCCGTCCAGTTTAATGCGGCTATCAGTGCTTTTTGTCAGGTAAGGCGAAAAAGGTGGCGCTGATTGCCTGCATGCGTAAGCTGCTGACAATCCTGAACGCTATGGTCAAAAGCGAGGCACAATGGGAAGATGATTGCATACCACTCCGACAATTTAGTGACTAATAAAACTCAGTTCCGCTCTGAGACTGATGTCATTAGTGCTTTTTTGATGCCATCATAAAAAAATACTGCAGGTCTGTCAGTGCCCTGCTGTTTATAGATGTTTCTGATACAATCACGGCGTCAAGTTGATTTGGCCACGTTGTGAAGACGTTCATGCCCGTGAAGGAAAAAACGAACCAGATGTCAGCTTAAGCTGCATCGGTCTTTTAACCCGGGCATTCAAAAACATTCTTCGCCTGGCCTGATAAATCAGATCCCTTTGTAAAAAAACATTTTTTTCGTCCTTACACTCTGATTATTCGAATTATATGTAACCGATTACAATGTTCGAATAATGTTTTCCCTCATTAAAGGGAGGCTGTGCATCAGGTACGGAACCCTGCTCATGTTTCATGGGGGATCTTTGCAAGACAGAACTGTCAGTCCTTCTTGTTACTTTCGATGAGTGACTCCAGAAACTTTTGCTGTTTATGATTCAAAATAGCGATTTTACGTTTTCCCGAATGCTTTCACTGCTTTTGTCTGTGGGCGGTGGTGGTTTTCTTTTATCAGGCTGCGCTCCATAAACGAACGCGACGAAAATGCTACTCCATACTAGGCAGCAAAAAATTAACATAATAATCCAAGCAGTTCTGCGACTTACTTTCATCATTTATCCAAGTAATCGTTAAGAAAACGTAAGACAACTCTCATGCGAAGCGGTTCGTGATGTAAGCGATTACAGCAATATATGCGGAATTTACAATGATATGGATAGCTGTAGTGAAATTTCCATCTGAAATAGTTTCAGTCTGTGGGTAAATATCTAAGTACCTTAGTATTGTTGCTAGCGCTCAGGCTGCTATGGCTGTTTACGATGTCCTCCCATTTTCATAATACTGCTTGAGATACATCACGAGAGCGTGGCCTCCCATTTAAAGCTCCACTGGAGTTAATCTCTTCGTTATCTAAGGAGAGTATTAGCACAGT
>NZ_BBOC01000128.1:0-10452 GCF_001485335.1 Type-D symbiont of Plautia stali
TAGGGAGTTAATTCTGGCTGACAAGGGTTTATTGCAAAAAAATGATCGTTCGACCTAAATTTAGCCACAACGCTCTATTTCACAACGATTTGCCTGGTAACTGTGCAAAATCCTGGGCAAAAACTGCGACTTTATCCCAATCGGTGTACTCCACTTCTTTAGATGTGTCCGTCTCACCTCCGGTCATCCGCATAATCAGTTGAATCATGATGCGATCAAACCAGCGATAACGTGGATAACGCAGAGCGCCAGCAAACACAGCACAGCAATCGGGCTGCCACGGTGACTGTTCCAGAAACTTGCGAGTATACGCATTGGTCACAGGCGTGCACTTCTCTGCCTTACGCGCCGTCAGGTTGACGCTAAAGAAGCCGCTAACACGCTGCTGCAACTCGGCCTTGTGCTGCGAGACAAATTTCATCAGGGCGGGATGGAAATGGCCGTAACGAATGGATGCGCCAATCAACAAACGATCATACTGTGACCACTCCACCTTCTCAGCCTCAAGCAGGTCAATCACATCACACAGCTGCTGTGGCGCTAACGCCTGCGCCATACGTGCCGCGATCTCACGGGTTTGCCCATCGCGACTGGAATAAAGAATTAATGCTTTCATCAAATAATCCTGTTTCTTTTTATTCACGCCAGAAAGTCGGCGTAAACAGCACCAGCAGTGTGAACACCTCAAGGCGGCCAAACAGCATGGTCAAAATCAAAATCCACTTAGCGACATCATTCATTGAAGTGAAGTTATCGGCCACCACCCCCAACCCCGGTCCGAGGTTATTCAGCGTTGCCGCCACCGCCGCAAAAGCAGAGAAGTCATCCACGCCGGTCGCAATAATCGCCAGCATACTTAGTAGAAACACCAGCGCGTAAGCGGAGAAGAATCCCCATACCGCTTCAAGAATGCGTTCCGGCAGTGCACGATTGCCCAATTTGATGGTGTACACCGCGTTAGGATGCACCAGGCGCTTCAGTTCACGTGAACCCTGCTTAAACAGCAGCAGGATACGAATCACTTTCAAACCACCACCGGTTGATCCCGCCATGCCACCGATAAAAGCCGAGCAAAGCAGCAGCACCGGTAAGAACAGCGGCCAACGTGCGATGCTGTCAGTAGTAAAGCCTGCCGTGGTGGCCATCGACACCACCTGGAAAAACGCCTGATTCAGAGTTTGCCAGCCGCTGGCGTAGACGTTGTGGAACCACAGCACTATCGTACAGATCAGCACTAACGTCAGTTGTACGCCAATAAACATGCGGAATTCGGGATCGCGCCAGTAAACTTTAAGGCTGCGCCCGCTTAATAAAGAGAAATGCAGGCCATAGTTACAGCCCGAGATCAGCAGGAATACCGCCACGATGGTATTAATAGTGGGGCTATTGAAGTAACCGATACTCGCATCATGTGTCGAGAAGCCACCAATGGCGATGGTGGAGAAACTGTGGCCGATAGCATCAAACACCGGCATCCCCGCCAGCCATAACGCTACCGCGCACGCCACGGTCAGCAAGACGTAGATCAGCCACAATGTTTTAGCCGTTTCAGCAATACGCGGACGCATTTTATTATCTTTCAGCGGTCCTGGCATTTCAGCGCGATACAACTGCATACCGCCGACGCCCAGAATAGGCAGGATGGCGACGGCCAAAACGATGATCCCCATACCGCCAAGCCACTGCAGCATCTGACGATAAAACAGAATCGCTTTGGGCAAGGTATCCAGCCCGACTAAGGTGGTTGCACCCGTGGTCGTCAGGCCAGAAAAGGACTCAAAGAACGCATCAGTCACCGACAAATGCGGCTGCTCGGCAAAGATAAAAGGCATGGCCCCCACGCTGCCCAACACGGTCCAGAACAGCACCACAATCAGGAAACCTTCACGCGGTTTGAGTTCGGTTTTCTTTTTGCGGTTAGGCCACCACAACAGCGATCCAATCACAATCGCCATCATAAATGTCTGGCTAAATGCGCGTCCGGCACCGTCGCGGTAAATTAAGGCCACCAGCCCCGGCAGGATCATGGTCACCGAGAATAAAATCACCAACAGGCCCACGATGCGGGTAATGGCGCGAAAATGCATTCAGCCGTTTCCTTTAACAGATGCTTTTAATGGTCCAGCGGGATCAGCGTCAGGGCGCCCCGGCTGTAATCAGAAAGGTTTTGCCGAAAGCCATCAATCTGTGGATGCGGCAACGCTAACCGTAGCGCAATACGATCCTGATAATGGCTCTCTTCGATGATGCCGTCAAAACGTTGCAGCAAGCGCTCGATATCGCTCAACTGGGCATAGTCACATTGCAGAGTAAAAGATTGCATCGGCACTTTACGTTGACGCGCTAACTGCTTCAGACCCTGTTGCACGCCGCCACCGTAAGCTTTTACCAGCCCGCCCGTGCCCAACATAATGCCGCCATAATAGCGCACCACCACGGCGGTAATTTCACCGACACCGCTGCCCATTAACTGGGCCAGCATAGGTTTGCCTGCGGTGCCTGAAGGTTCACCGTCATCAGAGAAGCCCAGTTGCTGCGAATCTGACGGAGAACCCGCGACCCACGCCCAACAGTGATGGCGGGCCGTAGGGTGTTCGTGTTTCACCTGCTGCACAAAAGCCCGCGCCGCCTCAACGCCATCGGTATGCGCCAACAACGTTATAAAGCGGCTCTTCTTGATGGTTTCCTCACTGAGGCTCACGGCCTCAGCGGGAATATCGTAAGCATCCATTAGGCCAGATGCAGATCGCGCGTCATATTTTCAACACGATTGGCGTGAATCACCACATTATCCTCGATACGAATGCCGCCGTACGGTTTCAATGCGTCAATCGCCTGCCAGTCAAAGTATTGGCTGTACTTACCGCCGCGCAGCGAGGCCAGCAGCGAATCAATGATGTAGAAGCCAGGTTCGATGGTCAGCACCATGCCCGGCTCCAGCACGCGGGTGCAGCGCAAATAAGGATACTGGGTTGGTGCAGCCAGATGTGTGCCGTTGTCGTCCTGCATAAAGCCAGCAACGTCATGCACCTGCAAGCCTAGCGGATGGCCAAGACCGTGCGGCATAAATGGACCTGTTAAGTCTTCCGCCACCAGCGTCTCTTCGGTCAGTCCCTTCACCAAGTCAAACTTCAGTAACAGGCGCGCAATGCGCTGGTGCATCTGCAGGTGATAATCGGTATAGCGCACGCCGGCTTTCAGCGTGGCAATCAGCGCCAGCTCTTCTTTATTCATCGCGTCCACTATTTCGGCATAGCGAGACTTGGTTTGCGCCGCATAGCTGCGCGTCAAATCAGCCGCATAGCCAAGGTATTCCGCACCCGCATCAATCAGGAAACTATGACGTTTCGCCGGTGGCTGATGGTCAAGTTTAGTGTAATGCAGCACAGCGGCGTGTTCGTTGAGCGCGATGATGTTGCCGTAAGGCACATCGGTGTCGCGATGACCGGTAGCCGTCAGATAGGCGATGTTGATATCAAACTCGCTCATACCCGAGAAAAAGGCCTCTTTCGCCGCACGATGGCCCGCGACGGCCAGCTTCTGCGCTTCACGCATACAGGCCAGCTCGTACTCAGTTTTGATACTGCGATGGTAATGCAGGAAGTCGATCACGCCTTTGGGATTGACACGTTCGCTATTGATACCCAGTTGCGTGGCACGCGATGGCACCGGACCAATGTAAGCCACATTATCGCGCTGAGCAGGCAGAAGCTGGGCAATCTCATCGGCATTTTTCAGGCCAATAACATCCACATCGTGGGTCCAGAAGCTATTAGGTAACGGCTCGACGTTATGCCAGTAATCCACCGGAGAGTAGAACCACAACTTGGGTTTATTGACGCCATCGATCCATAACCAGCAGTTGGGCACCTGCGTGACCGGCACCCAGGCTTTAAATTGCGGATTAACTTTAAACGGATAGTCGTGATCGTCGAGAAAAACGGTCAACAGCTCGCCAGAATGAATCAACATGGCATCAAGTTTAAAGCGTGCCAGCACCTGTTGCGCCCGCTGTTGCAGCGTATTGATATGCGCGTGATACAGGGTTTTCAGTGAATCCATGGACTTGTCTCCGATGTCGCGAAATTGGCGGCAGTGTAGCACAGCCGCGTCTGGGTTGCCGTGCTGCACACGCTGTGATCGGCGTACCAAATAAGCAAAGACTCGTTTGCAAAAAATTAACATGCCGCCCACACTCCAGATCATCTGGTATGACCAGATCACCTTTCGCGGTTTCAGGAGACGAACATGCTCTACCAAGGCGATACCCTTTCAGTTCACTGGCTCGACGATGGCATCGCCGAGTTGGTGTTCGATGCACCCGGTTCAGTGAATAAACTCGACACCAAAACAGTGGCTTCATTGGGCGAGGCCCTCGGCGTGCTGGAACAACAGCCCGATCTGCGCGGCCTGCTGCTCACGTCGGCCAAACCGGCGTTTATTGTCGGCGCGGATATCACCGAATTCCTGTCGCTGTTTGATGCGCCAGAAGAGAAGTTGAGCCAGTGGCTGGCGTTTGCCAATAGCATCTTTAATCGCCTGGAAGATCTGCCCGTCCCGACCGTGGCAGCGATTGACGGCTATGCGCTGGGCGGCGGCTGCGAGTGCGTACTGGCGACCGATTTCCGTGTTGCCACACCGACCACACGTATCGGCCTGCCAGAAACGAAACTGGGCATCATGCCTGGATTCGGCGGTAGCGTGCGTTTGCCGCGCCTGCTGGGTGCCGATAGTGCACTGGAAATCATTGCGGCCGGAAAAGATATTGATGGCACCAGCGCACTCAAACTCGGTCTGGTCGATGCCGTAGTGAGTAGCGAGAAACTGCGCACTGCCGCACTCACCGTGTTGCAAGATGCGATAGCACAAGGCAGTTGGCAGGCCCGCCGCGCACCGAAACTGGCCCCCTTGAAACTCAGCCCGATTGAAGCGGCGATGAGCTTCACCATTGCCAAAAGCATGGTGATGCAAACCGCAGGCAAGCACTATCCCGCACCGATCACCGCAGTGAAAACCATTGAGGCCGCAGCGGGTTTGGGCCGTGATGATGCACTGAAACTGGAAACGGCCGCCTTCGTCCCGCTGGCGCAGAGCGATGTGGCACGCGCGTTGGTTGGCATCTTCCTCAATGACCAGTATGTCAAAGGGTTGGCGAAGAAACACAGCAGTGCAGCCGGTGCTCCGCAACAAGCGGCGGTATTGGGTGCCGGTATCATGGGCGGCGGCATTGCTTATCAGTCGGCATGGAAAGGCGTGCCGGTGAAAATGAAAGATATCAACCCACAGGCGCTGACGCTGGGCATGACGGAAGCCAGTAAACTGCTGAACAAGCAACTGGAGCGCGGTAAAATCGACGGCGCTAAGCTGGCGAGCGTACTCACCACCATTCAGCCCACGCTGGATTACGCCGGATTTGAACGGACGGATGTGGTGGTTGAAGCCGTGGTAGAAAACCCGCAGATCAAAGCCAAAGTGCTGGCCGAAACTGAGCAGCATCTCCGTGACGATGCCATTCTCGCCTCCAACACCTCCACCATTCCGATTAGCCAGTTGGCGCAGTCGTTGCAGCGCCCAGAGAATTTCTGTGGCATGCACTTCTTTAATCCCGTGCCACGCATGCCGTTGGTTGAAGTGATTCGCGGTGAGCAGACTTCAGAAGCCACGATCAGCAAAGTGGTGGCTTGGGCCAGTAAAATGGGCAAAACGCCGATTGTGGTAAATGATTGCCCCGGCTTTTTCGTTAACCGCGTGCTGTTCCCCTACTTTGCCGCGTTCAGTCTGCTGCTGCGTGATGGCGCTGACTTCCGCCAAATCGACAAAGTGATGGAGAAACAGTTTGGCTGGCCAATGGGCCCGGCCTGGCTGCTGGATGTGGTGGGTATTGATACCGCTCACCACGCGCAACAGGTCATGGCGCAGGGTTTCCCTTCTCGCATGCAGAAAGATTACCGCGACGCGATTGATGTGCTGTTCGAGGCTAAACGTTACGGCCAGAAAAACGGCCTGGGCTTCTATCAGTGGGAGCAAGACAAAAAAGGCAAAGCACAGAAGAAATCCGATCCGGCTGTTGATGCCCTGCTGGAGCCGATTTGCGAACCCAAACGCGTATTCAGCGATGAAGACATCGCTAACCGCATGATGCTGCCGATGCTCAACGAAGTGGTGCGTTGCCTGGAAGAGAAGATCATCGCCTCACCCGCTGAAGCCGATATGGCACTGGTGTACGGTCTGGGGTTCCCTCCTTTCCGAGGTGGCGCTTTCCGCTACATGGACACGCTCGGCACCAGCAACCTGGTCGATCAGGCTAAACGTTACACCGCGCTTGGTCCGCTCTATGCCATACCCGAGCTGTTAGTACAGAAAGCTCATCAGCATCAGAGCTGGTATCCCGCAGCCCAACCGATTGACGAAGCAGCACTGCAAAGTGCCTGAGGTGAACAAAATGGAAAATGTAGTGATTGTTGATGCGGTACGCACACCCATGGGCCGTTCCAAAGGCGGTGCGTTTCGTCAGGTGCGCGCGGAAGATCTCTCTGCGCATCTGATGCGCGAACTGCTGAGCCGCAATCCTGGTGTCGATCCCGCAGCGCTGGACGACATCATCTGGGGCTGTGTCCAGCAAACGCTGGAACAGGGCTTCAACATTGCACGTAACGCGGCGTTGCTGGCGGAGATTCCTCACCGCGTCCCGGCCAGCACCGTCAATCGTCTGTGCGGTTCATCGATGCAGGCACTGCACGACGCCGCGCGCGCCATTATGGTCGGCGATGCGCACAGTTGCATTATTGGCGGCGTCGAGCATATGGGCCATGTGCCGATGAATCACGGCGTTGATTTCCATCCTGGCTTAGGCCGCACCGTTGCGAAAGCGGCGGGCATGATGGGATTAACCGCTGAAATGCTGGCACGTATGCACCACATTAAACGTGAGCAGCAGGATGCCTTTGCCTTGCGTTCGCATCAGCGCGCCTGGGCTGCTACGCAACGCGGTGACTTCAAACGTGAGATTGTGCCCACATACGGCCACGATGCGGATGGCGTACTGAAGCGCTATGACATCGATGAAGTGATCCGCGAGGATACCACGCTGGAAGGATTAGCCGCGCTGCGTCCGGCATTCGATCCGGTCAACGGCACTGTGACAGCGGGCACCTCCTCTGCACTCTCTGACGGCGCTGCCGCGATGCTGATCATGAGCGAAAGCCGTGCCAGAGAACTCGGCCTGACACCACGTGCACGCATTCGCAGCATGGCCGTGGTGGGTTGCGATCCCTCCATCATGGGTTACGGTCCGGTTCCCGCCAGTAAGCTGGCGCTGAAACGGGCAGGATTAAGCGTGCAAGATATCGACCTGTTTGAGCTTAACGAAGCCTTTGCCGCGCAGACGCTGCCGTGCATTAAGGATTTGGGGCTGCTGGATCAGTTGGATGAGAAAGTGAATCTGAACGGCGGCGCCATTGCTCTGGGCCATCCGTTGGGATGCTCTGGCGCGCGAATCAGCACCACGCTGCTGAATCTGATGGAACGCCGTGATGCGCACTTTGGTCTGGCGACCATGTGCATTGGTCTAGGTCAGGGCATTGCGACGGTGTTTGAACGGGTTTAATCAGTTGCCATCAGCACGATGAATCGCGCCGCTACAGGGTGAGCGGCGTGATTTATCGTACGCTGATGACTTTAGATAAACGCAAACGCATCGCCGAACATCTGCGCTTCTACCGCACCGCGCTCCGCACAGAAACGCTCGCGTGCAATCTTCGCCATCTCAAAACGACCAGCGATATAGATGTCGTGCTCGCTAAGGGTCGTGTAATCCTGCATCACGGCAGTCAACACCGTGCCACTGCGACCTTCCCAACCTTCTGCTGGCTGCTCGACGACCGGGATCACCTTCAGATTAGGATGCTTCACTGCCAGCGCATTCAGCTCATCCAGATCGTATAGATGCATCAATTCACGTCCACCCCAGTAAATGGCGATGTCGCGCTCTGGCTGCTGGGCCAGCGCCGTCAGCAGAATGGAACGTGCATAAGAGAAACCCGTGCCACCGGCAATCAAAATGATCGGGCGATCACTCTCTTCTCGCAGCCAGGCATCGCCATGCGGCATGTCCACGGTGATTTGACGATCGTTTTTGATGCGATCCATCACCGCCATGGCATAGAGATTGAGGTCAGATGCGCCGATGTGCAGCTCGATGATGTCCTTTTCCATCGGCGTTGAAGCCAGTGAAAACGGGCGCTTGTCACGCTCATCCATTACCACCATCAGATACTGTCCCGCGCGGAAGCTGAAATCCGCTGCTGGAATCAATCGGACGCGGAATACCGTATCCGTAATCGCTTCAACCGAAGTGACTTTGCAGCTTAACGTCGTCATAGGTGCCCTTTTTTATGGTTCTGGCCGCCGTTAGCGCTGCGGCGGCTCGGCAAAGATAGCTAACTCATCCCAAATTGCGTCAATGCGCGCGGTGACGGCCGGATCTTTGACAATCGGCGTCCCCCACTCACGGGTGGTTTCACCAGGCCACTTGTTGGTGGCATCGAGCCCCATCTTCGAGCCCAAACCGGAAACCGGTGAGGCGAAATCAAGATAGTCGATAGGCGTGTTCTCCACCATCACGGTATCGCGCGCCGGATCCATACGTGTCGTAATGGCCCAAATCACATCGTTCCAGTCGCGTGCGTTAACATCGTCATCGCACACAATCACAAACTTGGTGTACATAAACTGGCGCAGGAAAGACCAGACGCCAAACATCACGCGCTTGGCATGGCCGGCATACTGTTTCTTTATCGTCACCACCGCGAGGCGATAAGAACAGCCTTCAGGCGGCAGATAGAAATCAACAATCTCCGGGAACTGCTTGATCAGAATCGGCACCAGCACTTCATTCAGCGCAACGCCTAACACCGCAGGTTCATCCGGTGGACGACCGGTGTAAGTCGAGTGATAAATCGGGTTACGCCGCTGCGTTACGTGCGTCACGGTAAATACCGGGAAACTATCTACTTCATTGTAGTAGCCCGTGTGATCGCCGTAGGGGCCTTCAGGTGCCATGTCGCCAGGCTCGATATAACCTTCCAGCACGATTTCCGCACTCGCCGGCACTTCCAGCTCGTTGGACAAGCACTTCACGACTTCGGTTTTGTTGCCGCGCAGTAAACCGGCAAAAGCGTATTCGGACAGCGTGTCAGGCACTGGCGTCACGGCACCGAGAATCGTCGCGGGATCGGCCCCCAGCGCTACCGAGACGGGGAAACGCTCGCCGGGATGGGCTTTACACCACTCCTGGAAATCCAGTGCGCCGCCGCGATGGGACAACCAACGCATGATAACGCGATTCTTACCGATCACCTGCTGGCGATAGATGCCGAGGTTCTGGCGCTCTTTGTGCGGTCCACGCGTCACGGTGAGGCCCCAGGTGATCAGCGGTGCCGCATCACCCGGCCAGCATTTCATCACCGGAATACGCGACAGATCGACATCATCGCCGCTAAATACCTCTTCCTGACACGGCGCATTACGCAGACGCTTGGTCGGCATATTTAGCACTTGCTTGAACTGCGGCATCTTGTCGAACAGATCGCGGAAACCTTTTGGTGGCTCGGGTTCTTTCAGGAACGCCAGCAGTTTACCCACTTCTCGCAGGGCACTGACCTCTTCCTGGCCCATGCCCATCGCCACACGTTTTGGCGTACCGAACAGATTACACAGCACCGGCATGTCGTACCCTTTAGGGTTCTCAAACAGCAGTGCCGGGCCACCCGCACGGAGGGTGCGATCGGCAATTTCAGTCATCTCAAGCTCAGGATCGATTTCCTGAGTGATGCGCTTTAGCTCGCCTCGCTGCTCAAGCAACGCGAGGAAGTCTCGTAAATCCTGATATTTCATGCGGCGTTAGCTTCCGGCCAAAGTGAATCGGGAAGTATATACCCAAACATTAAACGGGCTGACAGGAGAATGGCACCAGCGATTGAATCGCCAGCACATCGTGATACGCCGCGACAGGCTCGCCATGACGGAAAACTTTAAAATCTTCACCACGTGCGCTGTAGTAACGCAGGCGGTTTTCACTCACGTGCAGGAAACTGGCTTCACGCAGCGCAATCACCGACTCATGCGGATTAACCGTGCAGAACTCGGCCAGACGCTCGTCACGGGTTTCACCCATATGGCCACTGACGTGCGCATCCAAATAGTGCGGATTGATCTGAACCGGGAACAGGCTCAACGCAGGCAACACCACGCTGCTGCGCACCGGCATATCGTTGGTGGTGCGGATCGAAGGTGTGGCGACATTACAACCGGCGCTCCAGCCCACGTAAGGCACATCACGCTCACGTACCGCACGCTGAATCGCCACAATCAGACCTTGTTCATGCAGCATCTGATTGAGGAACCAGGTATTGCCACCGCTCACCAGGAGTAACTCCGCCTGTTCAATCGCCG
>NZ_BBOC01000129.1:0-10423 GCF_001485335.1 Type-D symbiont of Plautia stali
TTAAAGTGTGCTGATATGGCTCAGTTGGTAGAGCGCACCCTTGGTAAGGGTGAGGTCCCCAGTTCGACTCTGGGTATCAGCACCAGTTTTAAAGCGTGAGTTCGGTAAAAAGAATTTGCAGTGCCCTGTGGACTCAAGTCCGAAGGATTTTTCGCTGAAGCAAGGCGGCAAATAAGACGATGCGAAGGAGCATACATAAGTATGTGACTGAGCAGCGCGAACGCAGCCAACGCAGCAGCAGCGTAAAAGACACAGGACACGGCACAAAGAATTTGCCTGGCGGCTGTAGCGCGGTGGTCCCACCTGACCCCATGCCGAACTCAGAAGTGAAACGCCGTAGCGCCGATGGTAGTGTGGGGTCTCCCCATGCGAGAGTAGGGAACTGCCAGGCATCAAACACAGAAGCCCTGAACGAAAGTTCAGGGCTTTTTTGTGCGCTGAATTCCTGAATATATCGCCATCAAGCCTTTGGTTTCCCTGAGAATCACTCTCTCGCAGCGGTAAAAAAGCCCCTGTTCCTGCGAACAGAGGCTGAGTCTAACGCTATGAGTTTTAGTGGATGACCTGAGACAGGAACGCGCGGGTACGCTCAGATTTAGGGTTAGCGAAGAACTCTTCAGGCGGTGCCATTTCGACGATCTCCCCCCGATCCATAAAGATCACGCGGTCCGCCACGGTACGCGCAAAGCCCATCTCGTGCGTCACACACAACATGGTCATGCCATCTTCAGCCAGACCAATCATGGTATCGAGCACTTCTTTCACCATCTCGGGATCGAGTGCTGAGGTCGGTTCATCGAACAGCATGATTTTGGGTTTCATACAGAGTGAGCGTGCGATAGCGACACGCTGTTGTTGTCCACCAGACAGTTGGCCTGGGAACTTGTGTGCATGTTCTGCGATACGTACACGTTGCAGGTAATGCATTGCCAGCTCTTCCGCTTCTTTCTTCGGCATCTTGCGCACCCAGATCGGTGCCAGGGTGCAGTTCTGCAACACGCTCAAGTGCGGGAACAAATTGAAGTGCTGGAACACCATGCCAACTTCGGTACGAACGCGCTCAATATTGCGCACATCATCATTTAAATGAATACCATCCACTACGATACGACCCTGCTGATGCTCTTCCAGATGATTGATGCAGCGAATGGTCGTGGATTTACCCGAGCCGGAAGGACCGCAAAGGACAATGCGTTCACGCGGTTTGACCTGCAAGTTTATATCTTTGAGAACATGGAACTGACCGTACCATTTGTTCACGTTTTCAAGAGAAATCATCATGGCGTCAGCCGCATTACTCATCATATTTGTCATGTAAAACCTCAGTGCGCATTACGCCCGGTGTGAAAACGCTTCTCCAGATACTGGCTATAGCGCGACATGCTGAAACAGAAAATCCAGTAGACCATCGCAGCAAACACATAGCCTTCGGTCGACATACCCAACCAAGTGGGGTCAACGGTGGCTTGCTGCACGCTACTGAAGAGATCGAATAATCCGATGATGATCACCAGACTGGTATCTTTAAACAGGGCAATGATGGTGTTCACCAGCCCAGGTATGGTCAGTTTTAGTGCCTGAGGTAAAATGACCAGCAGCTGTGTTTTCCAGTAACCCAGCGCCAGGGATTCTGCCGCCTCAGTCTGGCCTTTCGGCAGTGCCTGCAGGCCACCGCGCACCACTTCCGCAACATAAGCCGACTGGAACAGAATAACGCCGACTAATGCACGTACCAGTTTGTCGATGGTGGTGCCTTCTGCCATAAATAACGGCAGCATGACCGATGACATAAAGAGCACGGTGATTAGCGGAACGCCACGCCAGAACTCGATGAATATCACCGACAAGGTGCGTACCACCGGCATTTTTGAGCGGCGCGCCAGCGCCAGTAAAATGCCCAGTGGCAGTGCGCCTGCGATACCCACTGATGCAATGATCAGGGTCAGCGTCAAACCGCCCCACTGGCGGGTTTCAACCCGGTCCAACCCCAAATAGCCACCGTACATCAGCAGCCAGACAGCGATGGGATAAACCACAGCCCAGCAGGCGATATAGCGACCACGATTTGGCATCGATTTGAGGAACATTGGAATGATGGAAAGCAAGCCAATGACCAGTGCCAGGTTAATACGCCAGCGCAGCTCGTGTGGGTAAAGCCCATACATAAACTGGCCAAAACGCGCGTGGATAAATACCCAACATGCGCCCGCTTTGGTGCAATCAGCACGAGTTTCTCCGATCCAGTTTGCCTGGAATACCAACCAGTTCAATGCCGGCGGGATCAGGCTCCAGATGATCCAGATACTGAACAGCGTTAATAGTGTATTCAGCCAACTGGAAAACAGGTTTTTGCGTGCCCAAAGCCAGGCTTTTCCAAGCGCATTGCTGGGTACTGGCGATGTTTCGTGTGTGGTTACAGACATAATGATCCCGTTCTCTTAACGCTCAACCAGCGCAATTTTGCGGTTGTAGAGGTTCATCAGCAGCGAAATGATCAGACTGATGATCAGGTAGACCGCCATGGTAATCGCAATGGTTTCAATCGCCTGGCCCGTTTGGTTCAGCACGGTACCGGCGAACAACGACACCATATCTGGATAGCCAATGGCAGCCGCCAGCGATGAGTTTTTCACGATGTTAAGGTACTGGCTGGTTAAAGGCGGGATGATCACGCGCATCGCCTGGGGAATGATTACTTGTCGCATCGTGACTGGATTAGGTAAACCCAGTGAACGCGCGGCTTCATTCTGACCATGTGGTACGGACTGAATACCCGAACGTATCACCTCCGCAATAAATGATGAGGTGTACACCGACAGCGCCACGGTTAACGCCGCCAGCTCAGGGATCATGACAAAACCACCACGGAAGTTGAATCCGCGCAGTTCTGGTACATCCCAATGCATAGCCGCACCAAACAACGTGTGGGCGATCAGCGGCAGCAGCACAATCAAACCAACAGCAGCAGGCCAGGTACGGCGTAACTGTCCGGTTTTCAGCTGATGCTTACGGTTAAAGCGGAACAGTGCCCAACTGGCGAAAAGTGCCAGCGCCAGTGCAATCAGGAAAGGCCAGGTGCCGGGCGCATATTCAGGCCAGGGAATATACAAACCGCGATTGCTGACGAAAGCCAGGTCGAAGGCATTTAATGCCTGACGCGGTCCTGGCAAATTGCGCAGTACGGCAAAATACCAGAAGAAGATCTGCAGCAGCGGCGGAATGTTACGGAACGTCTCGATATAGATAGTGGAGAGTTTGCGCAGCAGCCAGTTGTCAGAGAGACGAGCAAGGCCGATGGCGAAGCCAAGAATAGAAGCAAACACAATACAGAGCGCAGAGACCAGCAGGGTGTTGGTTAACCCCACCATAAATACGCGCGCGTAAGTGTCGCCTTCAGTGTAATCAATTAGGTGCTGGACGATGCCGAAACCGGCATTGCGCTCAAGAAATCCAAAACCGGACGTAATGCCGCGATTGGCCAGGTTAATCACGGTGTTGTGGATGAGATATCCTACGACAGCGAAAACCACCACAATCGCGATGATCTGGTAAAGCCAGGCGCGAACCGTAGGATTACCAAATGAAAAATCCCTCTTTACGGTTGGGCGTTGTGACATGTTGAAACCTCAGTGAAGAATACGCGTGGGCACCGCAGGGTGCGGTGCCCGACTGGCAAGTCAGAATTAGCGTACTGGTGGAGCGTACTGGATGCCGCCCTGATTCCAGAGTGCGTTCTGGCCGCGCGCGATTTTCAGTGCGCTGTCTTTACCAACGTTACGATCAAACACTTCCTGATAGTTACCGACCTGCTTGATGATGTTGTAAGCCCATTTGTTATCCAGCTTCAGATCTTTACCGAAGTCACCTTCAGCACCTAACAGGTGTGCCATATCAGGGGTAGTCGGTTTCGCTGCCATCTGGTCAACATTCTTCGAGCTCACGCCCATCTCTTCCGCGTTCAACATGGCGTAGAGTGACCACTTAACGATGGTGAACCAATCGTCATCACCACGACGAACCACCGGGCCCAGCGGCTCTTTAGAGATCACTTCAGGCAGTACGATGAAATCATCTGGCTTGCCGAGTTTCACGCGCAGTGCATACAGCTGAGATTGGTCAGAAGAGAGGGTATCGCAGCGACCGCTGTCGAGTGCTTTCGCGGATTCGTCAGAGCGGTCGAAGGTTACTGGGGTGTACTGCATTTTATTGGCTTTAAAGTAGTCAGCCACGTTCAGCTCGGTATCGGTACCGGCCTGGATACAGACAGTGGCGCCATCCAACTCTTTTGCACTTTTCAGACCGGCTTTCTTATGGGTCAGGAAGCCGATGCCGTCATAGTAGTTTACGCCGGCAAACAGGAAGCCCATGCCGCCATCGCGTGATGAAGTCCAGGTGGTGTTACGTGACAGAATATCCACTTCGCCTGACTGCAGTGCAGTGAAACGCTCTTTGGCTGTCAGCGGGGTGTATTTCACCTTGCTGGCATCACCAAATACCGCCGCTGCAGCAGCGCGACAAACGTCCACGTCGATACCGGTAAATTTGCCGCTTGCATCAGCGTAAGAGAAGCCCGGCAGGCCGTCGCTGATACCGCACTGTACAAAACCTTTCTTCTTAATGGCATCCAACGTGGTGCCCGCATGCGCTTGTTGAGCAACTGCAAACAGCGAGGCAGCAGCGACCAGGGTGGAAAGCATCATCTTTTTCATAAAGCATCCTGTGTGGCGAGATCGTGTGTTGTTATGTTTACGCGCACTTTTATGTGCGCTTTTTTCTGTCTGTGGCGGTGAGCCATCCACAACTCTGCAAAGGTAATGCCAGGTTTGCAGAATCCTGAATTCACTGGAAAGATCTTTTAATAAACTGAAAGAACCAGAAAGTTATGGCTACTATGGCGCACCAAAAGGCAGCATGACGAGACGACACGATCACAAATAGTGCAAAAAGTTTCACTATATGGAAGCAGTGTGAGCTATCACTCAGGACAAAATGTATAGGTTTGCAAGCTTACGTCTGAAACGGTGCAGGATCACAGTGAGAAAGGGCTCGCGGGCGTTATGGCGCACAAGCGCAGGGACATTTCAGGACAACGCAGCTGCGCTTAGAGGGACACAATATCACGGATGCAATTGCAACTATCGTTACCATATCCGCGACAATTGTTTCATGCGTTGTTAACGCAGGGAAACTATCCGGGCGATACAAACAAAAACGCCAACCCGAAGGTTGGCGTTAGCGCAGCAAAGAACAATCAGTTCATGCCGTATTTTTTCAGCTTCTTACGCAGGGTACCACGGTTGATACCCATCATCAGTGCTGCACGGGTCTGGTTGCCACGGGTGTACTGCATGACCATGTCCAACAGAGGCTGCTCGACTTCAGCCAGTACCAACTCATACAGATCACTAACATCCTGACCATTCAGTTGAGCAAAATAGTTCTTCAGTGCCTGTTTAACCGAATCACGAAGTGGCTTTTGCGTCACCTGATCCTGTGAGTTAACGGTTGAAACGGTCAGTACATCAGAATTTACGCGTTGTTCGAACATAGTTCTTTCAGCTCTTTATTTCGTTTACGCAAGATTTTCGAAGTATGCCTCCAACGCCTCCAGCTGTTCGCTGACATCCTCTATGGCGTTGAATGTGCGCCGAAACTGGTCATCAGGAGCACTTTCCTGTAAATACCAGGAAACGTGTTTACGAGCAATACGGTATCCCTTGCGCTGACCATAAAAGTCGTGCAACTCCCGTATGTGCCCAATCAGCATTTGCTTCACTTCAGCCAGCGGCTTCGGTGCCAGCAGCTCCCCTGTGTCCAGATAATGCTGGATTTCCCGGAAGATCCACGGTCTTCCCTGAGCAGCGCGACCAACCATCAGAGCATCGGCTCCGGTATAGTCGAGCACCGCTCTGGCTTTATGCGGGTCAGTAATGTCACCATTCGCGATGATCGGAATGGAAACGTTCTGCTTAACTGTCCGAATGCTGTCGTATTCAGCTTGCCCTTCAAACAAACAGGCGCGCGTGCGGCCATGAATGGTGAGAGCCTGAATGCCACAACGTTCAGCCAATTGGGCAATTTCTACACAATTACGATTATCTTTGTCCCAACCAGTGCGAATCTTCAGCGTAACCGGTACATCGACTGCGTTGACTACCGCAAGGAGGATAGACTCCACCAGTTGCGGATGCTGCAGCAGCGCTGAACCTGCCATCTTACGATTCACTTTCTTGGCCGGGCAGCCCATGTTGATATCAATGACTTGCGCGCCAGACGCCACATTAATGCGTGCGGCAGCCGCCATATCATCAGGATCGCAACCGGCAATTTGCACGGCGCGAATACCGGGCTCGTCACTATGCACCATACGCAAACGGGATTTGTCAGTGGCCCAAACTTCTGGGTTGGATGACAGCATCTCGGAGACAGTCATACCGGCGCCGTTCTCATAACACAAGGTGCGAAATGGCTTGTCGGTTACCCCGGCCATAGGCGCAGCGATGAGTCGATTACGTAGCTGATATTGTCCAATGCGCATGAAAAAGAAGTGACCCTAACTGTTCGCAAGGCGGCGTATATTACGCATTTTTTACCGAAGATGAAAGGCCAAACTTTGAACAATTCGCCGTCAAAGATCATGGAAATCGGCCTGAACATAAGCGCATCTTATAATAGTCTTTAAAATTCAGTGCATTAAAAAATATGCTGAAATTGTGAACAAACATTTTTCTTAAAACATGCACAAAATCACAAAATAAAAACCGCTACATCAGGTAATTAGCCAAAGAAATGACGGCAATGTGATTATTAATTGTACTAATTTTGCGAGGATAGGGTACAGGTAGGGCTTTTCAAAGCATGGCGATGGCGAATGTCAGGGCTCAGCGCTTCATACGGTTAACTGGCCAGCTTGGGCTGGCCAGTGATGAAGACTAGCGACGTACGCCGGTGATGCGGCACCACTCTTCTTTCTCGGCCACCGGGTCCAGCGCAAAGCGTTCGGCATAGGCTTCGCAAACCCCTTCTGCCTGGCTTGCCAGTACGCCAGACAGCCCCAGATGGCCACCTGCTTTTGGCAAGACGCTAATCAGCGGTGCCAGCTCGCGCAGTGGGCCGGCAAGGATGTTAGCTACGACGACATCAGCCTGCAGGTTATCGGGCTGTTGGTGCGGTAGATAGAGTGAAAGACGTTCAGAGACGCCATTGCGCTCGGCGTTATCGCGGCTGGCCTGGATGGCTTGCGGATCGATATCGATACCGATCGCCTGTGCAGCCCCCAGTTTCAAGGCTGCAATCGCCAGGATCCCGGAACCACAGCCGAAATCGATCACGGTTTTGCCCTGTAAATCGAGACCGTCGAGCCAGATCAGGCACAGTGAGGTGGTAGGATGGGTACCCGTACCAAACGCCAGTCCCGGATCCAGCATCACATTAACGGCGTTTGGATCGGGCACATCACGCCAGCTTGGACAGATCCACAGACGTTCACCAAAGCGCATTGGGTGGAAGTTATCCATCCATTCGCGTTCCCAGTCTTTGTCCTCGATCTGTTCGATCTTGTGGTGGAAGTGCGATCCCAGCAGGGGATGCTGGCTCAGTTCGGCTACCACATCGTCCATCTCAGTTTCGGCGTCAAACAGGCCAATCACATCAGTATCGCCCCACAGACGGGTTTCCCCTGGCAGCGGCTCATAAACCGGGTTGTCATGGGTATCCTGGAACGTCACTGATACTGCACCGACATCCATCAGTGCATCGCTAAGGGGTTCGGCATTTTCACCGGTACTGTTAATTTTGATTTGAATCCAAGGCATAGCGTTTCTCTTTTATTCCACTGCAGCATTGCGCACATCAGGCGTGCTGCCAAACAGGTTGCCTGCGATAAAGGCCAACAGGCTTAAGGTCAATGCGGGGACGATAGGGTGGAACCCCCACAGTTCGATATTCAGGCTAGCGAGCAAGGTATAACAGGCCGCACCCACCACCATGCCGCTAATCGCGCCAGTCGCATTCGCTCGCTCCCAGTACAGGCCCAGTACCAGTGGCCAAAGGAACACTGCTTCCAGCCCGCCAAATGCCAGCAAATTGAGCCAAATAATCATATCGGGCGGATTCCAGGCAGCCAGCAGTAATAGCACACCCAGCACAAAGGTGATGCTGCCTGACAGCATACGCAAGCGTGCTTCATTTTCGCTGTGCTGGGGCGCAACACGCAGGTACAGATCCTTGATCAGCGTAGCGGAGGATTGTAATAGCTGCGCGTTAATCGTCGACATGATTGCCGCCATCGGCGCGGCGAGGAATATGCCTGCCGCCATTGGAGGCAGTACCGTGATCATTAATGTCGGAATGACGCGATCGGGAACGGTCAGGTCTGGAATAATGGCACGCCCCAGCGCACCCGCCAGATGCATACCCAGCATCAGGATCACCACCACAATCGTGCCGAGCACAATACCGCGGTGCATGGCTTTGCTGTCTTTATAGGAAATACAGCGCACAGCCGTATGCGGTAAGCCGATCACGCCAAAGCAGACCAGCACGGCGAAAGAGCTCAGGAAGGTGGGATTGATGACATTACCCACGCCTTCTGGCGAGACCAGCTGCGGGTCGATGGTGCGCAGTTTCGTTACGGCAGTTTCCAGCCCACCGGCTTGGTGGATAACGGCAAACAGCAGCAGGAAAGTGCCGATCAGCATCACCAGGCCTTGCATCGCATCATTGAGTACGCTGGCGCGGAAACCGCCAAAAGCCGTGTACAGTGCGATAGTACCGCCAAATATCAGCAAACCAGTGTCATAAGGAATACCTGCCGCCGTTTCCAGCAGGCGAGCACCGCCGATAAATTGCACCGTCATCGCGCCGATAAAGGCCACTAACAAGCTAATGCTGGAAAGCCAAATCAAGAGCGTGCTGCCATACCGGCCATACAGCATGTCATTTAGCGTAACGGCATTGTAGCGGCGGGCCAGAATGGCAAATTTTTTGCCCAGCACGCTAAGGGAAAGCCACACGGCGGGCACCTGAATCATCGCCAGCAATACCCAGCCAAGACCGTATTTGTAAGCTGCACCGGGGCCGCCAATAAACGAGCTGGCACTGATGTAAGTGGTTGTGATAGTCATGGCCAGCACGAAGCCACCCATAGAACGGCTGCCGAGGAAGTATTCGCTCAGGAAGTTACCCTGGCGCTGTTTGCGCATGGCGAAAACAGACAGTGCCGCAATCAGCACCAGATAAGCCAGAAGTGGAAGAATGATTTCAGCGTCCATCATGGTCCTCCAGTGACATATCACGGAACAGGATGCGCACCATCAGCCAGCACAACACAATAAACAGCAGCGGTGCAAAGATGCAGGAAAGTTCGAACCAGCGAGGCAGGCCCAAAACACCGATTTCATCCCCACCTAACCAGGCGGAAAATCCCCAGACGGCAAGGTAAGCCAGCGTCAAATAAAAAGCCCAGCGCGCCTCTTTGTTCGCTTGCAAAAAACGCCAATCCATTATGTAACCTCAAAGGCGACAAAAATGAAAAAAGGCCGGATTAACCGGCCTCTGATTTGCTCTGCGCTGCCATTACTTCTCGTGCAGGCCGAGTTTTTTCTCCAGATAGTGGATGTTGGTGCCACCCTGCTGGAAGTTTTCGTCGGACATGATTTTCATCTGCAGCTCGACGTTGGTCTTGATGCCGTCGATGATCAGCTCCGCCAGCGCATTCTTCATACGCGCGATGGCCACTTCACGGGTGTCACCGTAGGTGATCAACTTACCGATCATGGAATCGTAATACGGCGGCACGCTGTAGCCGGCATAGATGTGCGATTCCCAGCGCACGCCAAAACCGCCTGGCGCGTGGAAACGGGTGATCTTGCCCGGGCTTGGCAGGAAAGTGTTCGGGTCTTCGGCGTTGATACGGCATTCCACCGCATGGCCGCGAACTACCACGTCTTCCTGTTTGATTGACAGCGGCTGACCGGCAGCAATACGCAGCTGCTCTTTGATCAGATCCACGCCGGTGATCATCTCGGTCACCGGATGCTCAACCTGAATACGGGTGTTCATCTCGATGAAGTAGAACTCACCGTTTTCGTACAGGAACTCGAATGTACCCGCACCGCGATAGCCGATATCAATACAGGCCTTGGCACAACGCTCGCCGATGTTACGACGCAGCTCTGCCGTGATGCCTGGCGCGGGCGCTTCCTCGACCACTTTCTGGTGACGACGCTGCATTGAGCAGTCACGTTCCGCCAGATAGATCGCGTTGCCCTGACCGTCGGCCATCACCTGAATTTCAATGTGACGTGGGTTCTCAAGGAATTTCTCCATGTACACCATGTCGTTGTTGAAAGCCGCTTTGGCTTCCGCTTTCGTCATGCCGATGGATTGTTCCAGATCTTTTTCATTGCGCACGACGCGCATG
>NZ_BBOC01000130.1:0-9815 GCF_001485335.1 Type-D symbiont of Plautia stali
TCGTGCCGTTGATTTGCGGCACCGACTCGTTCAGGTCGAGCTGTTTTTTCAGCTCAGGCACGCCGCCACTGACGGTCCAGTCTGGTTCCATTTTCGAACTTTCGCCGATCTTATACAGCGCCACGCCGATGTAGAGTCGTGTATGGGTCGGCTTCACCACGTTAGCCCACCAGTTAGCCAGTACGTCATAGCGGGCCGCCTGACGCGCAAACGGCCAATAGAGTTGCGGGGCAATGTAATCTAACAGGCCCATCTGCACCCACTGCCGGGTGTCGGCGTAAGCTTCGTCGTAAGCTGCTGCACCACGCGTATCGGAACCCGCTGGGTCGTGCGAAATATTGCGCCACACGCCAGCAGGGCTGACGCCAAATTCAACCTGGGGTTTAAGTTGTTTGATGGTGTGGGAGACTTGCTCAATCAACAGCTGAGTGTTGTGACGACGCCAGTCCGCTTTGGATGCAAAATCTTGCCCATACTGACGGAAAGTCGCGCTGTCGTTAAGCTGCGAGCCCGGCGTCTCGGTGTAGAAATAGTCATCAAACTGCACGCCATCAATATCGTAATGCGACACCACTTCAGCAACGATGCTGGTAATCCAGTCACGCGCAGCTGGAATACCTGGATCCAGCACAAAGCGATCGCCTGCGGTGCGGATCCAGTCGCGATGCAGGACAAACACACTTGCCGGGTGTAGCGATAGCGTGTTGTTTAATTCATTGACGGTAGAAGGCTTAACGTTGGTGGAGACACGATAAGGGTTAAACCACGCATGCACTTTAATGCCACGCTTGTGCGCCTCATCAAGCATAAACTGCAGCGGATCGTATCCGGGATCTTCACCGATTTTGCCGGTCATCATATCGGACCACGGCAGAATTTTTGAACGCCATAGCGCGGTGCCATCGGGTTTCACCTGGAAGAACACCGTATTGATGCCCAGACTTTTCAGCTTATCCAGTTTGTCAGTTAACGCTTTTTGTTGCTGGCTAATACGATTGGTCGGGCTGGCATTGACGGAAGCGATTGGTGGCCAGTCAAGGCGTGAAACGGTTGTCAGCCACACGCCGCGCACCGGCTCTTTACTGGCGACAGGCTGTGTCGGCTGTGGATGAGGCGTCACGGTAGGCAGTGGCGTGACGAGTGACTTCGGTGGCTCAGATGAGCAACTGGCCAAAAGCAGGGCAGCAGCCAATAAGGTGACCGTTTTTTTTGCTGTGGCAACACAGGGGAAACGCGCTGAACAGGCTATGATAAACTCCATTTCTTTCAACTAACTGTTCGAAGAGCCTCATTCTCTGATCGTGTATGACAAAGTCAACATTTTCACAGAAACGTAGGGGGCGCATTTATGCGCACCAGCCTAATAAGGTCACCATAAATGGTGACCCTACGAGAACAGGGTACATTTTTACACTCAGGAACTGAACCATGACCTACGAAGACCTCTATCGTCGCATTGCACAGATCGTTTTCAGCAGCGGGCCCCAAGGCGCTCGCGAACTGATCGTAAAAGCAGAATTATTTGCAGATGACGAAGGTGGTGAATACCAGTTCGACTATTTGGATGAGAACGGTGAGCCGGACTGGTTTGAACCCGATGCGCAGGCGATTGGCGATCTCACTGAAGCGCTGAAAGCTTTCCAGCACTACTTTGTGGAGCACGAGATGACAAAAGGCAAACCGGTGTGGAATAAGTGCATCGTGGTAATTAATGTGCCCGAAGAGTCGATCAGTATCGACGTGCAGTATGAGTGATGTTCCGCGGCATCCTTGCCCGGAACACTCAGGCGTTACGAGCGTAGCGCCACCATCTCCTCATGCTTACGTGCGGCACGTTTGCGATGCACAATACGGCTGGTGATCAACACGGCGAGCGTCAACAAGCCGGTAGCAATGATTTCAGAGCGGTGCTGTGGGTTGAACAGCATCGATATCAGTACCCCAACGATAAACACCATGGTTGCCCAGGTTAAGCCCGGGAACAGCCACATGCGATAGCTCAGTGTTTCCCCGCGCGCCTCACGCTTCTTACGCAGCACCAGATGAGAAGCGGCAATCACCAGATAGACCAACAGGGCAATGGCACCTGAACTCGCCAGTAAGAACTCAAATACCGCTGCTGGGGCCAGATAATTGGCGATCACCGTCAAAAATGCAGCGGCGGTGGACGCTATCACCGCGACCCATGGCGTACCACTGCCCGTGGTACGTGAGGCTACAGCAGGCGCATCTTCACGGCGTGACAGGGAATAGAGCATGCGTGAAGCGGTATAAAGCGCAGAGTTGAGGCAGCTACATACCGCGATCAGGACCACGACATCGACAATTTGACGTGCGTAAGGAATGTTCATCATCTCCATCGCCGTCTGATAGGAGCCCGCTTTCATCAGCGATGGCGTGTTCCACGGCACCAGTGCGATGACGATGAAGATCGACAGCAGATAGAACAGCGCAATACGCCAGATAACCGAGTTGGTGGCTTGCGTGATCTGTTTCTTCGGCTCGCGTGATTCTGCGGCCGCAATGGTGACAATCTCGGTGCCCATAAATGAGAACATGGTGGTCAGAATCGCGGCCAGTACGGCGCTGATACCGTTCGGCATAAAGCCGTGGGTATCATAAAGGTGAGAGATACCACTGGTACTGCTGCCCGGCAACAAACCGAATACCGCCAGACTCCCAACAACCAGGAAGGCGACAATCGCCACCACTTTGAGTAACGCAAACCAGAATTCGAACTCGCCGTAATTCTTCACGCTGAACAGGTTGCTGACGGTGAGGAATGTGGTAATGGCCAAGGTGTACTCCCACACCGCGACCTGCGGGAACCAGCCGTGCAGAATGGTGCCAGCGGCGTTTGCCTCTAACGGGATCACTAATACCCAGAACCACCAGTAGAGCCAGCCGATGGTGAAACCGGCCCAGCGACCCAGGGATTTATCCGCGTAAGTTGAAAAAGAGCCGGAGTCCGGAGAGGCGACAGCCATCTCGGCCAGCATGCGCATAATCAGCACCACCAGCGTACCGGCGGCAATATAGGCCAGCAGGACAGCGGGGCCCGCTTCGGCAATCGCGTGACCGGAACCGACAAACAGCCCGGCACCAATCACGCCGGCAATCGATAACATTCTTACATGACGCGGCTTAAGCCCTTGCGCCAGCGCATCGGCATTCTGTGAACTCATTGTTATTCTCCAGATCGTCTTTCGGGCTGTTTATCGCACAGCCTGGCTGCAGCAGGTGAGAAGCCCAGCCTGCAGCATGCAGGCTGGGAAAACGGAGGAAAAGCTATGAATCCTGATGCTGGCTTAGCACGCCGCTGAGAATGTCCAGCGCCTGGTTAAACTGTGCATCCGGGATAGTCAGCGGATAGAGAAAGCGAATCACGTTGCCTTGCGGGCCGCAGGTCAACAGCAGTAAACCGCGTGCCATTGCCTGTTGCTGGATGGCTTGTGCGGTTTGCGCCTCAGCAAACTCCACGGCCACCATTGAACCTAGTGCACGAATGTCCGTAATAGCGGAGCAGCGAGAGCGGACCTGCTGGAGGAAATCATTCAACTGCGCGCCCAATTGTGCAGAACGCTCACACAACTGCTCTTCCGCGATCACATCCAGCACCGCATGCGCTGCGGCAATGGCTAACGGGTTACCCGCGTAAGTGCCACCCAGTCCACCTGGACCTGGTGCATCCATGATCTCAGCGCGGCCACTCACCGCTGACAGCGGCATGCCGCCTGCCAGGCTTTTCGCCATGGTGATCAGGTCGGGTTTAACGGTGTAGTGATCCATCGCAAACAGCTTACCGGTACGACCAAAGCCGGTCTGCACTTCGTCGGCAATCAGCAGAATGCCGTGATCATCAGCCAGTTGACGCAGGCGCTCCATAAAGGCAGGGGGCGCGATATGGAAACCACCTTCACCCTGAACGGGTTCCAGCACAATCGCTGCGACATCCTGCGGAGCGATATCCTGGGTGAAGATATCGTGCAGGCTGGCCAGTGCATCATCCACGCTGATGCCGGTGACGCTGTTGGGATAGCGCGCATGCCAGACCGATGCAGGCATCGGGCCAAAGTCACGCTTATAGGGAGCCACTTTGCCGGTCATCGCCATCGTCATAAACGTGCGGCCGTGGAAGGCGTTGCCGAAGGTGATGATGCCGTGACGGCGAGTGGCGGCGCGGGCGACTTTCACCGCATTTTCTACCGCTTCTGCACCGGTAGAGAAGAAGGCGGTTTTGGCTTTACCTGCAATGGGCACCACGCTGTTGATGCGTTCTGCCAGCGCAACGTAGCTTTCATAAGGCGTCACCTGGAACGCCGTATGGGTGAATTTTTCTAACTGTTCAGCAATCGCTTTTACGATGCGAGGATGACGATGACCGGTATTCAGCACCGCGATGCCGCCCGCGAAATCAATCCAGCTGTTACCTTCAACGTCACGCAACGTGGCGTTTTCTGCCTGCTCAACATACCACTGACACAGGTTGCCGGTACCGCGTGGCAGGGCATCATCTTTGCGTTGTTGCAGCTGGCTGTTTTTACCTTCCATAACCTTTCCTTAGCGATAAGCGTCTTTACAAATCACGACAAACACGCTTATTTATCCCTGCGCTAAGGTTTGTTGCCAGAGCCACTTTTAGAGAAAAGGATAGAGCCAATTGCGAAGTTTATACGCCGATCATGTATTGGAACGTTTGCAATTTTTGCCGGAGGGAACGCTGCAACAGCGTCTGCTTGTGTGCATGCAAGCGGCGATTGCTGAAGGGATTTTTCCGCGATCCAGTCGATTACCCGCGACACGTGATTTGGCGCGAGAATTATCGGTGTCGCGCAATACGGTACTCACTGTTTATGAAAATTTAATGTCACAGGGTTATGTGACCGCGCGCACCGGCAGTGGCACCTGGATCGCCGAAACCTTACCCGAAGGCTGCCTTAACAGCCCACGCAGTGTGGAGTTGAATTTGCCCTCGACAGCGAAAACGGCAGCGATTTCCAAGCGCGGCGCATCGTTACTCGGCCATGCCAATGCTTCCCCTTATCAGTGGGGCGCTTTCGTGCCTGGCGCGCCTGACGTTACCCAGTTTCCGCATAAACTGTTCAGTCAGATTCAGGCGCGACTGAACCGGGAACCGGACGTCGACCGGTTGATTTACAGCAGTCATGGCGGTTGTCCGCAGCTTCGCCAGGCGCTGGCGGAATACCTGAGTGTGGCGCGTTCCGTGCACGCGGATGCCGATCAGATCATCATTACCGAAGGTGTGCATCAGGCGGTGGACCTGGTGACGCGAGTGTTGTGCGATCCCGGCGATCCGGTATGGATTGAGGAACCCGGCTATTGGGGAACGCGCAATTTGATGCGCATCAACGGATTGAAGATCCAGGCCAAACCCGTTGACGATCAGGGCATTATTCCCGAATTGCCGACGCGCGCTCGTGCGCCTAAGATGATATTCGTGACACCGTCACATCAATATCCACTCGGCGTCCACCTTAGCCTTGAACGTCGCAAACAACTTCTGGACTTAGCCCGCAAACATAAAACCTGGCTGGTGGAGGATGACTATGACAGTGAGTTTCGCTTTGCCGGTCATCCTTTCCCTTCACTGCAAGGATTTGAACCGGATGCGCCAGTGATTTATATGGGCACATTCAGTAAAACCCTCTATCCGGCGCTGCGCTTGGGTTATCTGGTGGTGCCGAAAGCGCTGGCGCAACCTTTGCGCGTGGCGGCGGCGGAACTCTACCGGGGTGGGCATCTGCTGGTGCAACGCGCTCTGGCAGAGTTCATCCAGAAAGGGCACTACATGGCGCATATTCGCCGGATGCGCAAACTCTACAGTCAGCGACGTCGGTTTTTAACCAGCCTGATCGAACGCTATCTTGGTGCGGATTTTATGCCGCGCGTGAACCATGAGGCGGGGTTGCATCTGGTAATTAACCTTCCGGCGGGATGTGATGATGTGGCTGTCGCCGCCTTGGCGCTGCGCCGCGGTGTTAAAGTGCGGCCGCTCTCGCAATACTATATGCATCCTCAGGAACGGCGTGGGCTGCTGTTAGGTTATGCCTGCGTGGATGAACGGCAGTGTCAGGATGCATTTGGGGTGCTGAAGGCGTGCCTGGTAGAGAGCGGGATTGTTGGGCGTATTGGCGGTTCGAGCTAGTGTTCAGGTGCGGCCCGAGGGCCGCGGCAGCAAATTTACGCAATGCTGTTTAAACGCTGCACCACCTCGGGTGACAGCACTAACTCACCGCTCGCCAGATTCTGTTTGAGGTGTTCCGGTGATGAAGTACCGGGGATCAACAGAATGTTGGGTGAGCGCTGTAACAGCCAGGCCAGTGCCACTTGTAAGGTGGTGGCATGCAGCGCTTGTGCCACCTCGGTCAGCTGCTCGGATTGCAGCGGTGAGAAGCCGCCCAACGGGAAGAAGGGCACGTAAGCAATCCCCTGGGCGGCGAGTAGATCAACCAGCGCCTCATCCTGACGATTAGCCAGATTGTAGAGGTTTTGCACGCAGGCGATTGGCGTCATTTTTTGCGCATCCGCGACCTGTTTTGCTGTGACGTTACTCAGCCCAATGTGTTTGACCAACCCGCGCTCTTTCAGTTTGATCATTGCTTCTACCTGCGGTTCCAGGGAACCCTCTGCCGGGGCGTGCACATCCAGCATGGAACGCAGGTTGACCACTTCCATCACCTCCAGACCGAGGTTGCGCAGATTATCTTCCACTGCCTGAGTCAGATCTTCCGGGGAAAACGCTGGTAACCAGCCGCCTTTGCTGTCACGACGGGCACCCACTTTGGTGACGATCACCAAATCATCGTGATAAGGATGCAGCGCTCGTTTGATCAGCTGGTTGGTGACGTGCGGGCCATAGAAGTCACTGGTATCAATATGATTAACGCCTGCTGACACCGCATCACGCAGTACCTGCAATGCGCGTTGTTCATCTGCCGGCGGGCCAAACACCCCGGCCCAGCCAGTTGCATCGCGCCGTAGCCCAGGCGTTTGACCTGACGATCACCCAAGGTATAAGTGTTTACGTTGTGAGACATGGAAACCTCCTTCGTCGATGTGTGATCAGATTGTAATCGCCGATGCGCTGTGCAACTATCCGGATAATTCAGGACACAGTGTACGGATTGGCGAACAATGGCGTTAGATATTGCACTGCTGCACGCCGTGGTGGCGGTGGCCAAAGCGGGTGGCTTCCGAGAAGCGGCGCGTATGACCGGCAGCAATCCCTCCCGTTTAAGTGATGCGGTAAGACGCGCGGAGGAGCAGTTGGGTGTGCGTTTGTTCAACCGCACCACGCGCACCGTGGCGCTCACCGAAGCGGGCAGAGCATTGATGTCACGCTTAATGCCCGCCATGAACGAAGTGGATGCGGCACTGGACGCATTGAATAATTTTCGCAACACGCCGGGCGGAACCTTGCGTCTCAATGTGCCCGTTAGCGCAGCGAGATTGGTCTTGCCCAACATCGTGCCCGGCTTTCTGGCGCGTTATCCCGATATTCAACTGGAAGTGGTGGCAGAAAGTAACGTACAGGATATCTTCCGTGAGGGCTGTGATGCGGGTATCCGTTATGACGACCACCTTGAGCAGGATATGGTGGCACTGCCAATTGGTCCGCGCCTGCAACGCTTTGCCGCCGCCGCGGCTCCTGCTTATCTGACTGCAAACGGTACGCCGCAGCATCCGCGCGAGTTGATGCAACATCGGTGCTTATATGGGCGCTATGCCACGGGCGTGATAGCCGACTGGGAGTTTGAAAACGGCGATGAAGTGGTGCGTTTGCAGCCGAAGGGCCCTTTGATTTGCAGTATCGGTGCCGCCATGGATCTCACTGTGTCTGCTGCCGTGGCGGGGGCGGGCGTGGTCTACTTGTTTGAAGACTGGATTAAACCAGCGCTAAATGATGGCAGCTTACAGCCGATTTTAACCGACTGGTGGCAGAGTTTTTCTGGCTTATGGCTCTATTACAACGGTCGTCGATTGATCCCCGCGCCGTTGCAGGCTTTTCTCGATTATGTGCGGGAAATTAACGCGCGCGGCGTAATATCTGCAATACCGTAACGGCTATCACGCAAGAAATGGCTGTCTTAATTATCAGTACGGTGAAATCGAATTTATCCATCGCCGCTTCACCATCACCAGAGACACTAACCAGATGGCCGATGAGACTGTCTGGAATAAGTACTACACCAGCGACCAGGATAATAAAAAAAATAGCTATTTTCATTTCAATTCACACTTTGAGTAGTCTGGAACACCGCGCACGTCAATTCTCCCGTATGCTAACAACCCATTTCCTCCGGGAACGCGTACTTTTGGGCGACTGAGTAATGTTCGTCTGAGGCTGTGAAATTCATTGGCACGGTAAAGCGTTATACAACCCCAGGAAACACCTGTGCCGTCGGTATTGAGAGGATGTAAACGAAAGCTACCACGGCGATTGCCATTGACGTAAACAAAATCGTTCATCGTCTGACTGTTATAGAGTGCAAACCATTCCGAATGATGATTTCGGTATAAATGTGCCATATCAATGGCTTCCGCGCGGATTCGGTTAAACCAACTTCCCTCAGGGCGATCAACTATCCAGTAAGTGCCTGGCGGAATCGCGGCTTTCTCTTTATCAGAGCAGTTTGGGTTATTGATGTAACGTTCAATGCCTGATAATACATCGAAGGTTCCTATGCCATAACATTCTAGTGGTAATGTTTTACCATCCCGAGACAGTTTTTTGTAATCCATGGTGCAGACCTGCATCAGTAAAAACTCCTGTCAAAATTTCTCGCTACTTTCAGCACGGCATGATGATGTTCATACCAGAGATGATACTAGCTATTTTATACAGTGAATTAGAACTGATATATGACAAAAGAGGATTTAAGCTAATGATCAATTATTTATCAGAATCATCCTGGCAAACTTGCCTGCCTCATCCATAAAAACAGATGGCATTGCATATTTGGGCATTATGCCTTCTTCAGCGTAGTCCGGGCAGATAGCATTTTTGCGCCCCTCAGTACTTCTCCGTCGCGAGCGCCTTGAGCACATTTAACCAAGGCGTTTTGTTGTCGAGCAACTGGCAGCTGAGATGTTCGATGGTCATATGCTGGTCCATCGCCGCGCGGCGCAGCAGATTGTAGGCCTCGTCTTCGCCAAGCTGCAGCTCGTTCATCACCAAAATCTGCGCGGAGAACAGGTGTTTTCGTGCGCGCAGACGCTCTTCCTGACGCTTTAATTGCGTTTCCAACTGTCTGATACGCGCGGCACTGTCCAGCGCCAGTGTAAAGGCGGTCATCACGCCGTCAAAGCGCACTGGTTTGCGCATATAGCTGTCGATGCGCTGCTCGGTGATCCACTGCAGGCGTGAGGGGGTTTCCATGGCCGTCAGCGCTATTTTGGGCAAGGCGGGCCAGGGCAGTTTGTGGGTGGGGTGAAACAACGCCGGATTATCGCCATCGAAAACCAATAGCTGCTGTCCGACAAGTTGTGCCTCGCTGGGAAAGAGTGAGTAGAACTCACCAACAATCCCCATGCGGGTAAACTGCTGCGCCAGATGCTGATTATCACGTTCTGAGCAACCGATGACGCCCACCTTGAGGCCGCGCATTTGCACGTTTTTTCGACTCATTAGCTGTCACCTCGCTGGCCCAGATTATCCAGGTCAACCCAAGCCAGCCAAGGATCGGGTTTGATCGCCTCTGGTGCTTGCCAAAAACTCTCCAGCTTGCCGTTATGACAGCGCGCCAGGCGCGGCGTCAACCAGCTGTGGTTGTTATCAGCATCAATGCGAATCG